>NZ_VOZV01000021.1:0-60664 GCF_013419565.1 Acinetobacter sp. YH12072
TCATGAAATACGGTATTCTGATGGGACAAAACCTGAATCCTGGTCGTTAAAGTGTTTGTTTGCACTCATATTTTAACTGTTAGGACTCAGGTTTTTTTATTTAAAGCAAACTATGGGACAGCAGTGAGCTTGAAGCTTCCTTTTTAGTAATGGGTTAAAAATTAATTCGCTGTGCCTTTAATGAGTTCTTCCAGCATGAAAGCGGTATTGTCCAAACCTGCACCAGTGATGTACCAGGCATCAGCATTCACATAGCTCACTTTTTTCTCTGCCAAGGCTTTGGCATTTTTTAGGGCAAGGTGTTTCTGAATATTATCCTGAGCGGTGTATTTCTGGGTATTCACCGCACCACGATCCAGGATAATGATGTAATCCGGATTCTTCTCAACGGCTGCTGTAATACGCTGAACATTTTTCTCCGCTGCTTTCAATGCTTCCGGAGAGCCGGCTTCTGGACGGGGTGCATTAGACTGTTCAGATGGATCCAAGACTGGTTTAAAACCTGCTAATTCATAAACAAAGCCAAAACGGTCATTTTCTGCATGTGGCATAAAGTTTTCACCAACCGCAAACAACATCAGTGCAGTTTTGTCTTCAGTTTGCTTTTTAAGCTGTTGCTGCAGCGTTGCAATTTTACCGAGCTTTTCAGTAGCAATTTTCTCTTTACCAAATGCACGAGCCAAGACATGGGTACGTTCCGTCAGATCGACAATATATTGGCTAGTATCTGGAGAAAGGTCTAAAGTCGGAGCAATACCTTTAACAGCCTCGGCTTTAGAAGCCGAACGGCCACCGACAATAATCAGGTCGGGTTTAGCAGCTTTTAGTACATTGAGATCCGGTTCAAACAGAGAACCAGCTTTGGTGAATTTGTCCTGCTGGTATTTGCTTAAGTTGCCTGCAAAGCTTGCAGAAGGCACCAGCTGAGCTTCAAGCCCTAGTGTATTCAAGATATCCAGTGCCGAAAGGTCATATACTGCGATCTTTTTCGGGTTTTTTTTGAGTTGAATATTTTGGTCTTTATAGTCGAAAGTGACCTGTGCAGAAACTGTAAAGGAAGTCGTCAGTCCTAATATTGTGGCAAATGCTAAAGTCTTAAATTTCATGTTTATTCCTCTAAATTCGCGACAAGATTAGCATAATTGGTAGAAATGAAAATCATTTTCATATGTGAATGATTAAAAAAGGGATATTTGCTATCCCTTAATCATTCAAAACTTTAGAAGGGGATTTGAGTCAATTTATTCAGGAAATGCGGAATAAGTCGTGGCTCCAGAATAATCGTCATCACCACACCATAAGCTGCACCCCAAAGATGGGCACTGTGATTAATATTGCTGTTGCCACGTTTGCCCGACCAAATGCTATAGGCCACATATAAAACAGCAAAAATAATCGCAGGTACGGGAATAAAGAATACGAAAATCAGCTTCCATGGTTCAAACAGAATATAAGCGAACAGAACCGCGGATACTGCACCGGAAGCACCCAAGCTGGCCCAGCGCGCATCATTTTTATGTTTCAGATAACTTGGCAGAATCGCTGCAACCAGACCACCTAGATAAAACAGGATAAAGCCCAGATCATATAAATACTGGCGATAAAAACTTTCAATAATGCTGCCGAAAAAGAACAGCGTGATCATATTGAATAGTAAATGCGTGCCATCTGCATGGATAAAACCATGGGTAATGAAACGGTCATATTGACCACGTTGCATGGCAGGCGGCCAGAAAATCAGACGATTCATTACCGTTTCTTTTGAAAAAGCAATAAAAGAAACAATACAGGTGATCAGAATAATAGTGACGGTATGATTAAAAGGTAAATCAAGCATATAAGTAATTCTGTTTCTATCTATTTGACAATGATCATGCCATTAAAACAAATCTAAAGTGCGACTTTTATAATAAATCCGACAATTTTGGTTGAATTTTTATAATTACCCCGCATCTTCAGTTAAAATAGTAGCTTCAGCTTGAGGAAATTATTGTTATGTCGACTGAGAACAGCAACACTCCGGTTGCAGAAGAAATTCCAAATCTTTTGATTACACCGACAGCACAAGAGTATTTAAAGGATCTATTGGACAAACAGAATACACCAGGTATTGGCGTACGCGTGTTTGTAGAAAATCCGGGTACACCGCGCGCTGAATGTTGCATGGCTTATAGTGCACCTGATGAGGTTGTACCTACAGACTATAAGCAGGAATATCCAGATTTTCCGGCCTATATTGACTCTCCGTCAATTCCATACTTGCTAGATGCAGTTATTGACTACAATAAAGACCGTTTTGGTGGTCAGCTGACTTTCCGTGCACCAAACTCTAAAGTGCCACGCGTCGGTCCTGATGCCTCTGTAGAAGAGCGTATTACCTATGTGCTTCAGTCAGAAATTAACCCGGGTCTGGCAGGTCACGGTGGTAACTGTGCACTGGTTGAAGTGGTTGAAGATCCTGAGCATGGCTTAACTGCAGTTCTTAAGTTTGGTGGTGGTTGCCAGGGCTGTTCAGCAATTGATGTGACTTTAAAACAAGGCGTTGAAACAACCTTGAAACAGCATATTCCTGAATTGGCACGTGTGGTTGACCAAACTGACCATACCCAAGCTGAAGGTGCTTATTTCAAATAAGTCTCTAATAAAATTAGCTTGTAAGAAATACCTCGAATGCTCGGGGTATTTTTTTATCTAGATTTAATAATGATAATAATTATCAATACTAATTGTATTTATAGTTACATTTGATACAATGCGTCACAATTCCAGCAATATTTCTTCATAAATCAACTTTTGGGGCACCTTCGAATATGAGTAAGCTGTTTATGAAATCGACTTTGGCCTTTGCAGTGCTTTCAGCATTAGCTGTTTCAGTACAAGCACAAGACCAGGTAACTGAAGAACAAAAAGCAACATTACAGACTGAAACTACTAAATTGCAGACCATTGTGGTAACCACAGCGGGCGGTTTTGAACAAAATATTGCAGATGCACCCGCTTCTATTTCAGTCATTACCGCGGAAGAATTACAAAAAAAATCATATACAGATGTAATTGATGCTGTAAAAAATATGCCAGGCGTCTCTGTGCAAGGTGGCGGCAATAATAAAGAGATTACAATCCGAGGTATGGGTGCAACCTATACGAAATACCTTGTTGATGGCAGACCAATTAGCGCCGGTAGGGCAGTGAATGGTAATGGTACAGACGGTGGGAAAATTGGTGCATATTTACCACCAATTAACATGATTGAACGGATCGAAGTCGTACGTGGTCCAATGTCATCACTTTATGGTTCAGATGCTATGGGTGGTGTAATTAATATTATTACTAAAAAAGCGTCTGCTAGTAATTGGTATGGAAGTATTTCTCCTGAATATACGAAGTCTGATAATGATTATGCAAATGATAGTTATGGCGTCAGCATGTATGTCACAGGCCCATTAATTCAAGATAAATTATCTTTAAGTATAGATGGTAACTTCCAGGGGAATGACGAAAGTGACTTTGTCGGTGGAGAAGGGCAAAAATCTGGTTCAAGTGAGTCTGAGAAGAAAGTGAGAAAGCTCGGTACTGAACTGGTTTGGAATGTCGATGAACATAACGATATTGGTTTGAGATATGATTTTACAGGGCAGCAGTACACTACAACACTGGGTAAAAGTGTGGATGTTGCCACTCAAGCCTCTATCAATGAAAATGAGAAAAATCTATATACCTTAACGCATAAAGCACGTTACGATAATTTTACCCTTGATTCATACTATCAAGATGAGACAACTAGAAAAGTTTATAGTGGTGTCGTTGCTGACGAAAAAAATGAAGAATTAAAAGTCTTTAATACACAAGGCTCATTCTTTTTGGGTAACCATGCATTAACAGTGGGTGGTCAATATCAAAAAGAAAAAATCACTGATACCACAAATGGTCTAGCCGATATTACTGGGGTCACTTCACTCGACCGTTGGTTATTTGCCTTATATGCAGAAAATGAGTGGAGCATTACCGATGATTTCGCTTTAACTGTGGGCGCCCGCTACAATAAAGATGAATACTTTGGTGGTGAAATTACACCGCGCGTCTATGGTGTTTATCATTTAACTGATGCTTTAACTTTGAAAGGTGGTGTAAGTACAGGCTATAAACAACCAACGATTAGCCAAATTTCAGAAGGTTTTGGTAGCAGAACAGGAAAAGGCAGTGCTGTCATCATTGGTAACCCTGATTTGTCTCCAGAAAAAAGTACGAGCTATGAATTCGGATTTAACTATTCGGCTCCTGAACTTGGTTTAACAAGCAGTTTAATGGTCTTTAAATCTGATTTTAAAGATAAAATTGTTGAAGATCGTTTATGTGACACGCCAGGAACAACAAATAGTTCTCCTGTAGAAGAATGGAAATGTTCGGCAAATGGCAAGCCATATCGATTTGTTAGCCAAATGAAAAACGTTTCCGATGCAGAAATGAAAGGTGCTGAATTCACATTAGACTATGATGTACTGGATAATCTTCACGCGAGTACAAGTTATACTTATACAAAAACTGAGCAAAAAAGTGGCGAATTTAAAGGCCAGCCTTTAAATAAAATGCCAAAACATATGCTGAATGTCGGTCTGGATTATGATGTTTCAGATACCTGGACGACCTGGATGGACTATAATTACCGTGGCAAAACCAGTGATTATTTAAGCCGTACTTCTATGGATAATGGGACACCGGGATATGGTACTTTTGATGCCGGTGCAGTCTTTAAAGCGACAGATAACTTAAGGTTGACCGCTGGTATTTATAACATTGCAAATAAAGAAATTACCAATGGCGATTATGACATTGTACTTGATGGTCGTAGATACACCGTGGGTATGAATATCAAATTCTAATTCATAGATATGAAAAAGCCGCTTTCTAGCGGCTTTTTTTAGTCTTCAATCTTTAAAATTTTTAAGGTATTTTCAGTATAATAGAATTTTGCCAGATAGGCACGGGCACGTTCACGCAAATAGCCCTGATGAATCATCTGCTGAATAATCGGTGTCAGCAATTCATTCAGTTCATGTTGAATCAATGCTTCATCAATATTCAGATCTCGTAATAACTGATCAAAAGTATGTTCCTGATTACGTACATACCAAGTATAAATCCCGTCATGCAGTTGCTGCTGCATATATTCCGTCTGGCGCATATGATCCCAGATCTCGTGCCCTAAACTCACCGTCTGGTTCAGATCCTGGGTTTCAATATAGTTCTTGAGTACGGAAAGCGGCATGTCTTTGATCTTATGCCAAAGATTGGCCTGAAAATGGTACAGCTTGTCATCATCAAAGTGCTGGTTCAGGACATGCTCACTCATCTGGCTGAGTTTTAAAATATTTTTTTGCAGATAACGGGAGACCGTGTTGTCCAGACTGGAATCCGTGACATTTTCCAGAACAGATTTGCCCATTTTCATAAAACGGGAAACACCCGGCACACTCTTGGCAATCACAGAATTATCCAGATAATCCTGAATCGAATGCTGGATCAGTTGCGTAATCATGGCCGAGAAAGCAGGGTTATTCACCACCGCTTTGATTAGGCGCTGACGATGACCACTTTTGCTGGCCACATATTGTGCAATTTTATCAATGGTCAGTACCGGAATGACATCTGCAATTTTGGTTGTATCATTGGCTGGATGAACCAATGCGAACCGGATATGTTCGGCAATCTGCTCAATCAGAAAAGAACTGGCAGCAGTATCCAGAATCTGCTTTTGTAGTAGCTGATTGATCAGTTCACAGCTCCACAGATCTTTAAGCGACTGCTTGCGCAACCAGAGATAAAACTCATGAAACTCGCTTTGAATGGTTTCAGATTGAGAAAATACCTGATCAAGAAAATCAAGTTGAGCATCAATCAACTGCTCAATCATCGGGTGTTTCTGCATAACTTCTCTGAAACTTAATTGAAAGGAATGAGTTTATCAGCTAGTGGATTTTTTAGGGTCTGTGTCTTGGCCAGGAAAGGCAAATAATGTTGGGCAACCTGTTTTTCTGCTTCCAGAATCGGCATATGACCAACATTATTTAAAATCACCGGAGTTTCAGCACGTTTCAATAAAGAATATAGCTCTTTCACCACTTCGACATTAATAATTCGATCCTGTTTTCCCCATAAAATTAAAGTCGGGGCTTCCACTGTACGGGTCAGACGGGCAAAGGTATCAGGCGTATACAGCCGGTTGAGCATTACCACCTGATCAATCGATTTGCTGGTTTGTTCCGAACGGGCAATCAACAGTTTTTCCTGCGCATGTCTTAACTGGTAAGGCATCGCTGGTGGATTCTGCATCAGCTGTTTGGAGACATCTTCCAGATCGCCCGGTTTACTGACAATCAGATCTTTGAGCGCATGTGGGTCTTTGGTATAAGGCGTATTGCCCATTTTATAGATGCCGGCACTATTTACTAGAAACAGGCTTTGGGTATCGAAAGGGTATTGGGATGCATAAACTGTCGCAATTGAGCCGCCCAAAGAATGACCGGCCACATGCAGATTCTTTTCAATCTTCAGGGTTTCGACAAAAGCACGTAATTGCGAAGTGACATTGGGTACAGACAAGTCAAAATCTGCTGGAATCCGGGTATCGCCATTGCTCGGCAAATCCGGAATGATGACATGATAATACGGAGTCAAAAACTGGGCGACACGATTCCAATTGTCGCGTGTGCCTGCTAGGCCATGAATCAGGATAATCGAGGGTTTGTTTTTTGCACCGCCTTCGCTATAACTCCAAGTCACATCCCCGACTTTCAAGGTTTTGGATTGTAGACCCGCCTGGATGCGTTGCTGGCTCAGGTAAAGCTGTAAAACTTCGGCAGATTTGGCTTTCGGTGGCGTAAACAGATATTGGCTATGGCTCAGGCTAGATAGGCTAAGACCCAGAGCGACTAAAGTGGAATAGATAATTTTTGAGCGCAATTTTATTATTTTCTTCATTAGCACTGTCCCCTGAAAAAACTGAGCAAAAACGCTCAAAATACTTCCGTGTTATCGATTTGCAATTTATAGATGAATCAAATCGTAATCTTTCACTTATTTTAAAGCATTCCTTAATATTGTACATCTGTTAATTATTAGCTTGAGCAGAAAAACTGCTCAAAAAACGTGATGAATTTCACAGAAAAATTCCCAGAACAAGAAATCATCAAAGCGCTAAAAATTTTACAGCTAATTTTTTTTGCAAGTGACATTCAAAAAATCTAGCAGTAAGATATTCCCACTAAAAACATCGATGGTAAAAAAGAATGCTCACAGCTCAGGAAGCTATAGATCGTCTTAAAAAGGGTAACCAGCGCTTTGTCAATGGTGAAACGCAGCATTTAAAATTATTATCGCATCAGCAACGTGCTGAAATGGCAGAAAGTCAGGAACCATTTGCTATTGTTTTAGGATGTTCAGATTCACGTGTACCTGCAGAAATGGTCTTTGACCAGGGTCTGGGTGATCTGTTTGTCATTCGGGTAGCAGGTAATATTGTTGCACCGTCTCAGGTCGGCAGTGTCGAGTTCGCAGCAGAAAGCTTTGGCTGTCCGATTGTGATTGTCTTGGGTCATACGCATTGTGGCGCTATTCATTCAACAATTGAAGCATTAACCAATCCGGCAACACCGCCATCTGCAAATCTAATGTCAATCGTGAACCGTGTACGTCCATCAGTTGAAATTCTAATGCAGACTGAACTGAAAGATGACCTGAATAAACTATCTAAACATGCAGTCCGTTCCAATGTATTTGCTTCAGTAAATCAATTACGTCATGGTTCTGCAGTTCTAGAAAGCCTGATTGCTAAAGGTAAGTTACAGGTGATTGGTGCAGAATATTCACTTGAAACCGGTGAAGTAACTTTCTTTGACTTCTAAGAAAATTTTAAGATTTAATTCAGTTAAAGGCGCCTTAGAGGGCGCCTTTAATATAAGGATAAGCATTATTTAATAAAATAGTCTGGGCTTTGGTGTTGGGATGAATCTGATCCTGTTGCATCAGACTTTTATTACCAGCGACGCCTTGCATAAAGAAGGGTAGTAGTTTGACCTTATACTGCTGACTGACCACCTTATAGTTATTTTCAAAAGCCTTACTATATGCCTGGCCATAATTTGGTGGCATTTTCATTCCAAAAACAACCACATTCGCCTTGGCTTTCTGACTTTGTTGTACCAGAGCTGCTAAATTCTTTTGAATCATTTGGGGTGGCTGCCCACGCAGGCCATCATTCCCGCCAAGCTCAATCACCACAATATCTGGACGGTGAGTCTGTAGCAGTTTCGGCAGCCTTGCCAAGGCACCGCTAGTGGTTTCACCGCTCACACTTGCATTGACCACTTTATGCTGTTTCGGATAGTGTTGGTCCAAACGCTTTTGTAATAAATGTACCCAACCTTGCTGTGGTTGCATGCCATAACCAGCACTTATACTGTCACCCACAATCATAATGGTCTTTGCCGACAGACTAAAAGGAATCAGGCATAGTCCAAAGAATACCAGGCAAGGCAATACACGATTTTTCTGATTTAGATCTTTCATATAGGACACGTATGATTCAAAGCAGCAACGATTCGACCATCATGCCACAAGCGATTATTTCTGCCCAGAAATTGACACAAAAGATACAACTTTCACAAAAACAACTGACTATTTTTGAAGATCTTTCGCTGGAAATTTTGACTGGAGAACAGGTCGCCATTACTGGGCGTTCCGGTTCAGGAAAGTCAACTTTACTGGGCATTTTGGCCACTTTGGATCAGGCTAGTTCCGGGCAGTTAACGGTTTGTGGAGAGCTGGTATCGAACTTGAATGAAGAACAGCGTGCTTTAGTCCGGCTAAAAAATATTGGCTTTGTATTTCAGTCTTTCCAGCTTTTACCTCATCTTACGGCACTTGAAAATGTCATGCTGCCTTTACGTTTACAGCTAGATTTTAAATATAGTGATGCCGAACAAAAGGCGCTGGCATTGCTACAAAAGGTCGGATTAGACCGTCAGGCTCAGCAAACACCAAAAGTACTGTCGGGTGGGGAGCAGCAACGTGTCGCTATTGCCCGCGCATTGGTCAGTGAACCCAAAATCATATTTGCTGATGAACCGACAGGTAATCTGGATGGGGAAACCGCTCAGGAAATTGAACAGCTGCTCTTTCAGTTAAATCGCGAATTAGGCACCACGCTGGTTCTGGTTACCCATGATCCTGATCTGGCCCAACAATGCCAGCGTCATTTTGAACTGGTCAATGGTCAGCTGATTGAACATGCGAGTGGAGGCTGATATGCAGCATCTTTTTCGTCCTTTACTCAGACAAAGTTTTAATACGACAGGGATTTATCTGCTAATCATCGCGCTGACCTTAGCGATTAGTGCCACAACGGCACTAAAGTTCAGTAATGAACAGATTCAGAACGCCGTTGCTTTACAGGCAGCTGAAATGCTGGCGGGAGATTTGGTACTTTCTGATAATGAGCCGCTAGCTCAGGAATGGCGTGATCAGGCCAGGCAGCTCGATTTACAGCAATCCGAAGTCACATTTTTCAGTACGATGGCTTATACCAATGATCAGTTTGTCATGGTCAATGTTAAGGCTATTGATCAGGCTTTTCCTTTACGAGGAGAGCTACGGGTTCAGCCTGCAGCAGATAAAATCCAAGCGGGGGAAATCTGGCTGAGTTCACGGGCCATGGATCTGCTCAAGGTCAAACTGGGTGATGAACTGAATATCGCCGATGCCAAATTTAAGGTTACTGCAAAAATTGAGCAGGATTCTAATCAGGAGCTGGGTTTTTCTGGCTTTTCGCCGACTGTGATTATTGCTCAGTCAGAAGTGGCGCGCACCAATGCGATTCAGGTCGGTAGCCGGATTGATTACCGTTTATTAATGGCAGGCAATCCAGCCGATACCCGGCAATATGAAACCTGGTTCAAGCAGAAGATAAAATCTGAAAATGGGACTTCAGATGAAGCAGATGCTGAGGTTGAGGGACAAGAACTGGAACAGCAGGGCAGTCTACGCTTGCGTAATGCCAGCGAAGGCAATACCCGTTTAATGAAACCAATTGCTAATCTGGATACTTTTCTGCAACTGGCGAATATTCTCACCATTTTATTATGCGGGATTGCCATTGCTTTAACCGCACAACGTTATGTACAGCAGAACCAGGATCATATTGCCCTGATGCGTTGTATTGGCGCGACCAAAAATCAGATTCTAGCCGCTTATCTGGCTTTGCTGGGTTTAGTGCTTTTAATCGCCATGTTGATTGGTAGCGTGATAGGTGTTGCATTGGGTTATGGCTTGCTGCAGCTCATGCTACAGCTGATTCCAAACTTGCAGCTTGAGTTCTCTGCTACGGCGATGCTGCTGGGGCCCTTGCCAATTGCCATGCTGACCAGTGCAGTGGTGTTACTGGGCTTTGTCATGCCCAGTCTGTTTCAACTCTTAAATACTCCTCCGATTCGGGTCATTCGTCAGCAGGAAAAATCCGTCCATTCGATGTTGTGGATGTTACTGACCGGAACCTTAAGTCTGATTATTTTCAGTGTGATTTTAACGGAAAATATCGTGCTGACAGCTTGGGTGATTGGGGCCATTATTCTGCTTTGTGCTGTTCTGTATTTTACGGTCTGGAGTATTTTAAAACTGCTGCGTAATCTGAAATTCAATCTGTCTGCCTATGTACGGACACCGTATCAGACCGCTTTACAGATTACTGCCTTAGCTTTAGGACTCAGTTTGATTAGTGTGCTGGCTGTACTGCGTACAGATTTACTTGATCGATGGCAGCAACAGTTGCCGGAAGGGACACCCAACCAGTTTGTTTATGGTCTGCCGCCTTTTGATATGCCTGACTTAAAAGCTCAGTTAGAACAGAATGGCTGGAAAAGCACGCCGCTTTATCCCAATATTCGCGGGCGTCTGGTAGCGAAAAATGATCATCCTTTTGCTGCTGAACTGGTCAAAAAGAGTAATACCTTAAGACGTGAACTGAATCTGACCCAGTCGGATCGCTATCCTCAGGATAATGTGATTGTTCAGGGGGAGGCAGGATTGAAACAGCCGGGTGAGGTTTCGGTCGAAGCCAATACTGCACAAGAGCTGGGCATCAAACTGGGAGATAAGCTCAACTTTAGCCTGCCTGAAGGCATACTCGAAGCCAAAGTGGTGAATCTCAGAACGGTAGAGTGGGAGAGTTTTAGTCCAAACTTCTTCTTTATCTTTGCACCAAATACTATGGGTGCCAATGCGGGCAGTTATCTGGGCAGCTTCTATGTACCGGAAACAGACAAAGATAAACTGGTGAATCTGGTTCAGCGTTTTTCGAATACGGTATTTATTGATGTCAGCCTGATTCTGGAAGAAATCAAACGAATTGTGAATGTGCTGGTACAGATCATTACCATTCTGGCTGTGCTGGTCAGTGTATCCGGTTTTCTGGTACTGATGGCCTGTCTAAACCTGCTCATGGATGAACGTAAACGTGAAGTGGCTTTGCTCCGGTCTTTTGGTAGTTCCAAACAGAAGCTGAAAACCATGATGAGTCTGGAAATCGGTTTTATCGGACTATTCGCCGGTATTGTTTCATGTCTGTTTGCAGAAGTGATCAGCGCCATTGCCAGCTATAAGATGGATCTGATCATCCAGCCTCATTGGGAAATCTGGATTATCCTGCCTGTGTTTATGACTGTATTATGTACCCTGATCGGGCGTTATCGTCTGAGTTATCTTTCCGAAATTCCACCTTTACAAAGCCTGCGTGAGATGAATCAATAAGATTCATTTCGCAGGTTGATCGGCCAACTGCTGTTGTAGCATTTGTAAAATCTCTTGCCAGAGTGGGCGGATCGGTTCAAGCAAAGCCAGATTATATTGATACAGCACGATACAGGCAGCGACGCCGAGCAGTAAGGCAACCAGACTGACCAAACGGCCACGCTGCATTTTCTGACCAAGATACCAGAGCGCTGTTAGTCCGGCCCCCATGATCATGCCGCCAATATGTGCGGCATTGTTAATTCCGCTGATCATAAAGCCCATCGCCAGGTTAAGGCCCATGATCATTACGAGCGTTTTTTTATCCAGAATAAAAGGCTGACGGGGCAACATTGGCAGTAAAGATAGAACAGTCAGGGAGGCACCGAGACCCATGACTGCACCCGAAGCACCCGCACTAACACCCGGCAATAAGCCAGGATTGGCTACACCGCCTTCGATTAAGGCATAACTGTCCTGGATACTCATATAGCCACTGAGCAAACTACCCATCAGGCCGGCACAAATATAAAGACCTGTAAAATAGATCCGGCCAAAAATTTGTTCAGCGACACTACCAAAAATATACAGTGCCCACATATTCAACATCAGGTGAATTAAGCCAAAATGAAAAAACATGCTACTAAACAGGCGTATGGGTTCCGCTAAATACGTTAAAGGTGCATAATCTGCTCCCCAGCGAATGGCATCTGGAGAACTTGGCTGTGTGATGTCCATTCCATTCAGAACCTGCCAGCCAAACAGGCCGACATTGATACAGATCAGGAGTGCGGTCATCCACCAGAGCTGCATTTCCAGTTTGCGATGTGTTGTTGGGGGAGAATATTCAGGCATGCTATTTTTTTGCTGTGATTGTATATTTCGAATAAGCTTAACACGAAAAATTGAATTTTCAGGAGTAACGCACTGACATGAAAGCCTTTCTGACCCGCACCCTTCTCGTGATTGTCAGTGTGATTCTACTTGTTCAACTGTGGATTTTTGCAAGTTTAGCCTGGTGGCGAACCAATCCGGTGAATACCACCATGATGATGCGGATCGATTATTGGACTGAACCCTCCAAGCCCATTCAACATCAGTGGCGCCCTTATGATGAAATCAGTACCAATCTGAAGCGGGCAGTTGTTACGGCAGAAGATGGAAAATTCATGCACCATCATGGCTTTGACTGGGATGGTATTCAGACTGCGCTCAGCCGTAACAAGAATGAAGGTCGTGTCGTGGCAGGGGGGTCAACCATTTCCCAGCAGCTGGCTAAAAACCTGTTCCTTGTCAACAAGCGTTCATTCCTCCGTAAAGGTCAGGAAGCTGTTGCGACTTGGATGATGGAGCGCATGTGGTCTAAAGAGCGTATTCTGGAAGTATATTTAAACTCGATTGAGTTTGGAGACAATATCTATGGAGCAGAAGCGGCAGCCAAACATTATTTTGGTAAGACTGCAGAGAGCCTGACTCGTGATCAGGCCATCTTCCTGGCAGCGATTCTCACCAATCCAAAATATTTTGAAGATCATCGTAATGCATCAGCCCTAAAAGCACGTAAACGTATGATTCAGCGTTATATGCGCTATGCTGAAATCCCTTAAATAAAAATATCAAGATAAAGCCCAAATATTTGGGCTTTTTTTATGAAAATGTCATTAATTTGAAGCATACTAAAAGCAATAAGCAAGACTTGAAAATAGCGTAGGTTTAATATGAATACGGCAGCCAGTACGACTTCGGCACCAACCGAATATACTTATAATGATCGTTACATTAATCGTGAACTGTCTATTCTGGATTTCCATTTGCGAGTGCTGGAACAGGCGGTTGATCCTCTGCATCCTTTGCTGGAACGCATGAATTTTCTACTGATCTTTTCACGTAATTTAGATGAGTTTTTTGAAATTCGTGTGGCTGGCGTCATGGAACAACTGGATTTGGGCAATGAAAGCCGCAGTCCGGATGGTTTGACGCCAAAACAAGTATTAGAGCAGATTGCCGAAACTGCACATGCCGCCATTGAACGTCAGTACCGTATTTTAAATGAAGAGATTTTGCCTAAACTGCGTGAGGAAGATATCTGCTTCTTGCGCCGTGGAGAGCTAACACCGGCACAATCGGCCTGGGTGAAAAAATATTTTCAGGAACAGGTTGCTCCAGTTCTTACGCCTATTAGCCTTGATCCGGCACATCCATTCCCACGTCTGGTGAATAAATCCCTGAATTTTATTGTGACGCTCGAAGGGAAAGATGCCTTTGGCCGTCAGATTGATCTTGCGGTTGTTCCTGCGCCACGTTCATTGCCACGTGTTGTGCGTTTACCGGATGAACTGACTGATGGTAAAGAACATCATGTGATGTTATCCGCCATCATTCATGAACATGTGTCTGACCTGTTCCCGGGCATGACCGCGACTGGCTGCTATCAGTTCCGTGTTACCCGGAATGCCGATCTGGCCTTAAATGAAGATGTTGAAGACCTGGCCAAAGCCTTAAAAGGCGAGCTAAGTTCGCGCCGTTTTGGTCGTGCAGTCCGTCTGGAAGTGACTGAAAATTGTCCGCAGCATATTTATGAATATCTGCTGGAAGAATTTGATCTGGATGAAGAACAGCTCTATAAAGTGGCAGGACCGGTTAATCTGGCGCGGTTACTGTCCAACTTCAAACGTCCACATCTACGTTATGATTCACATACGCCAATTCTGCCTAAAGTACTGAAGAAATCTGAAAATGTTTTCAGTGCCATGCAGAAGCAGGATATTTTGCTACATCATCCATTTGAATCTTTTGCACCAGTGATTACGCTGTTACGTGAAGCGGCACGTGACCCTCAGGTACTGGCAATCAAGCAGACATTGTATCGTAGTGGTCCAGATTCCGAGATCGTGCAGGTGCTGGCAGAAGCGGCCCGTAACGGTAAGGAAGTGACTGCAGTCATCGAGCTGCGTGCACGTTTTGATGAAGAATCTAATATTGCAGTTGCCAATGTGCTGCAAGAAGCGGGTGCTGTCGTGGTCTATGGCATTGTTGGCTATAAAACCCATGCCAAAATGATTCTCGTTGTACGCCGAGAAAATAACAAGTTGGTGCGTTATGTACATCTGGGTACCGGGAACTATCATGCGGGCAATGCACGGATTTATACCGACTATGGTTTGTTAACCACGGACAAAGATCTGTGTGAAGATGTGCATCGTATCTTCCAGGAATTGACCGGAATGGGGAAAATGGCCAAGCTGAAAAAGCTGCTCCATGCACCATTTACCTTGCATGCCCAGCTCATCAACTATATTGATAATGAAATTGCCAATGCTAAAGCGGGCAAGAAAGCCCAGATTATCGTGAAAGTCAATGCTTTAACTGAACTGCAACTCATCAACAAACTTTATGAAGCTTCTCAAGCAGGTGTACAGATTGATCTGATTATCCGCTCGATTTGTTGTCTACGTCCAGGCTTGCCGGGACTTTCAGAGAATATTCGGGTACGTTCAATCGTCGGCCGTTTCCTGGAACATACGCGCGTATTTTATTTTAGCAATAATGGCAATTCCCGCATTTATTGCTCAAGCGCAGACTGGATGGATCGTAACCTGTTTAATCGTGTAGAAGCCTGTTTTCCGATTGAAGATGAAGCATTAAAGAAACGCATTTACCAGCAAGGCTTATTAAATTACCTGAAAGACAATCAGCAGGCCTGGTTGTTACAGGGAGATGGAACCTGGGTGCGTGCCCAAGTCGCTGAAGGTGAACAACCACATAATGCACAGCGTACCTTGCTGGAAACCTTTAAATAACTCAAAAAAACTAAAAAGGCTGATGATTCAGCCTTTTTTATACCCTATTAGGTTTGGAAACCAGTTAATGGCTTCACGAGCTTTTGATAGATTCTGCGAATAGCAGCATAAATCTGGTAATCGTGCAGACTTAATCTGTTTTGAATTTCGGCCAAAGTCAGGTCTTGGCTGAAATACTTTAACATCTGTACTTCAGTCTGATTTAAAAGATGTATCTTTGTTTCCTGACTCACTAAATAACGGGCTAATTCAGGATGTAAATAGGAACCGCCACGTAGGATGATTTTCAGGCCTGCTACTACTTTTGAAACAGGATGCGATGCAATCAGATATCGATCCACGCCAGATGACAAGAATAAATTAATCATTTCAGCTGAATCATCAGCTAAAACTACAATCAGATGAGGAATCTGGATTCGTGCTTGAATTACATTAAAATTCTTAAGCTGTACTTTCTCATGAATCTCATATAACACGAGATTGGGAAGATACTGTTCAATATGGGATTGAGCAGACAGATGATTGGTATAGGACAGCATATCCGGTTGATAACCGAGCTGTAGCAATACAAGATCAAGATTGGAAGAGAGCGGTGGTGGATAAGGTTGCACCAATAATACCGGTGCGGGCAAAAATGAGGCCAAAGAAATCTTATCCTGAGAGTAATTAATATACAGATGTATTTTGGCTTAAATTGGTTTCAATGCCAATCCCCAGAAATAGGGATTTAATTTTTATATATTATAAATAGTTAAAGTTTAAAAATTGGTTTTGAATCATTTTAATTGACTGAATTTATAAAAATTTACTTTATCAGAAGACACAGGCAATAAAAAAGGAGCAATCTAAGTGCTCCTTTTTTATTAGGGCTTAATTAAGCTGCATCGTGAGCAGTAATTTTTTGCAAAATTTGTAATAACACATCGAATTCGCTTTGTAGCGGTGTGCTCTTACGAGTGACCAGCGCCAGAGTACGGCTTGGTGCAGCATTAATTGGATTGATGCGCAGATCCGGATTGGCTTTGATCATATTGGTATGCAGCGCAATTTCTGGCAACAGGGTGAAACCAAGATCAGCAGACACCATTTCAATTAACGTCGGTAATGAACTTGCTTTCAGGCGGTGATCATTTTTACGCTCACCAATCGGGCAGGCACTCAATGCATGATCACGCAAGCAATGACCTTCTTCAAGCAGCATCAGGCGAGACAGGTCCAGATCTTCCAGAGATTTGGCTTGAGCCGCATTCTGGTCAGATTTGTGATGTACCAGATACAGATTCTCTTTGGCAATTTCAGCAACTTTCAAGCTACGGGTATCGAAAGGTAGAGCGAGCACCACCATATCCAGATTACCATGCTCCAGTTTCTCTACAATTTTCTCACTTTGAGCTTCATGTAAATGTAGCTGGATTTTCGGTAGCTGCTGATGCACTTCATCCAGAAATTGCGACAGGATGAAAGGGGCAATGGTTGGAATAACGCCAAGATGCAGATCACCGGTTAATGGTTCACTCATTTCACGACTTAAACGCATTAAGTCCTGAGCATCAGCCAGTAGAACACGGGCACGTGCAACCACTTGTTCACCAAGCGGCGTTAAACGTACATTCTGGCGATCGCGTTCAACAAGAACGCCACCGAGTAAACGCTCCAGCTCCATAATACCGCCAGACAAAGTTGACTGGGTAACAAATGAGCGGCGAGCAGCTTCTGTAAAATGCAGCGTCTCAGACAGTGTTACGAGGTATGACAGCTGTCTTAGGGATGGTAATGCAGCCATAGTGTCCTAATGTTTATGATTTAAAATGATCAGCAAATAATTCGCTAAGATATGGAATAAAATGCGGAGGGATATCATGCCCCATTCCATCAATTAATTCAAATTTAGCCCCTGAAATTGCTTTTGCAACAGCCTTACCATGACTAGGAGGCAGCAATCTGTCACGAGCACCATGAACCACCAGGGTCTCTTGTTGGATTTGCTTGTCCAGTTGCAGCAATGAACCCGTACATAATATTGCTAAAAACTGTTGAAGTACACCCGCTGGATGGTAACTTCGCTTATATAACTTACGGGCGGTCTGAATCGCTTCCAGATGATTCACATAACCCGGCGAGCCAATAATATTAAACAGCTTCAAGCTATGATCGACAATGCCATCTTCATCTGTGGAAGCGGGTTTGTCAATTAAACTAAAGAGTTGCTTTGGAAAAGGCGGAGGTAACAGTGGCTGGTTATTACTGGTAAACAGTAAACCCATTTTTTTAACTTTGTCAGGATAACGTGCGGCCAGAATCTGGGCAATCATGCCGCCCATAGAGGCACCGAGCACATAGACCTGACCCAGTCCCATTTTTTCAATCAGAAGATGTACATCATCTGCCATATCGTACAGCGTATAAGGCGCGCCCTGATTGCCTAAACCCAGTACAAAACGGCTCATCATTTTTAAAGTGTTT
Organism: Acinetobacter sp. YH12072; assembly: GCF_013419565.1. Classification (NCBI taxonomy): domain Bacteria; kingdom Pseudomonadati; phylum Pseudomonadota; class Gammaproteobacteria; order Moraxellales; family Moraxellaceae; genus Acinetobacter; species Acinetobacter sp. YH12072. The sequence goes on from NZ_VOZV01000021.1 coordinate 18,042, forward strand.
AAGCGAGGCCCTTTATGGTGAATTTTGGAAGATAAACCAATATCCCGGTTGTCAAAACGCACCAGATGATAGCCCTGATCAATGAGGGATTTACAGAAGAAGTCCGGCCAGTACAGCATCTGTGCCCCAAGTCCCATAATCAGCAGAATGGTCGGGTGTTCAGGATTTCCTCCGACTTCCACGTGCAATTCGATGCCATTGCCAAGATCGACCTTGGTTTCACGCATGAAAGCGGTATACGGAGAATGATTGAACTGCAAGGCACTATGCATGATGTATTTCCTGATTAAAGGACATTTCGCTTAAAAAATGTCCTTTGTATTAAACATCTAAACTGTAGCTGGAATCAAGTCAGGAACCTGCTTGGTCAATGCTAGGCGTTGTTTGGCAGCAGTGGCACCGAGCAGGACAAAACCACGTAAAGTGCCACTAGCATCAAAGGCTTTGGCCAGCATACCGTCATCAAACTCTTCATTTTCCCAAGTTACTTCGACATCTACCGGAGCGGGAAGGACAGTCAATGGCGCAGCTGGTGTTTTTACAGCAACTGGCATTGCTGGATAATGGACTGCAGTATGTTCGCCATTCAATGTTTTAGACAGGGCACGAGCCTGCTGCATGATTGGCATGACATATGGCAAAAGCATTCCATTTACTTCCGCACAGTCGCCTACTGCATAAATGTCCGGTTGATTGGTTTCTAGTTTTGTATTGGTCAGAATCCCGCGACTGGTATGAATATCGGCTTCTTTTGCGACAGAAATATTCGGTTGTAAGCCCACAGCAGAGAGCACCACGTCGGCAACTACCGACTGGCCATTGGCAAGTGTGACCAGATAGTCACCATTTTCAACTTTAGAGACTTTTTCAACTGTTGTTCCTAATACAAAATGAATGCCCGTCTCTTCAAGATTTTGCTGAAAAGCATCTGCGACATGAGCTGGTAATAAGCGACCTAAAGGCTGGGGTGCCAGATCAATCACAGTGACCTGATGATTGGTATGCTGCAAGTCATTGGCAAATTCACAGCCGATCAGGCCTGCGCCTAGAATCACCACGCGTTTATCCTCACGTGCTGCCAGATTATGACGGAAAGCTTTATAGTCAGTCAGGTTATTGACCATATGAATATCGTCGCTGGCATCACCGGCAATGGCTAGGCGTACTGGATTGGCACCTACAGCTAGCACCAGTTTAGAATAATCCTGTGTGCTTTCCTGACCGTCTTTTTCTAAAGTTAGCTGATGTTGTTCAGGATGAATCACTTTGACCCAGGTGTTTTTTTCGATGCGCATTTTCAGCTGTGCTGACATTTTTTCTGCATCACCCAAAGGGATGTGTTCTGGCGCTTTGTTTCCTGCTAAAGCATTAGAAAGCGTAGGTTTTGCATAATTAGTCGCATCATCAGCACAAATCATGACAAGTTCATGGTCTGGGTTGAGTTTGCGAAACTCACGGGCAACAGCATAACCCGCCATGCCCGAACCAATGATGACGATAGGATGCATACGATTCTCCATGCTTTTTTAAATTAGTTTTTTTCAGGTATAAAGGACATAAAAAAGACCATTCAATATGGTCTTTAAAAGAACATGATTAGATTTCAATCATTTCAAAATCGACTTTAGAAACACCACAATCCGGACAAGTCCAGTCATCAGGAATATCTTCCCATTTGGTTCCAGGAACGATTCCGTCCTGAGGCCAACCTTCTGCCTCGTCATAAATCCATCCACAAACGATGCATTGATATTTTTTCATATAACTCTCCAAAACTGACCAACTGTAGCTGTCAGCTTAAAATCCACAAATGGCAAGACCCTAAAGAATATGACTTTTAATAGTAAACATATTTGGCTAAATTTTTACGCAGTTCTATTCATAAAGTAAAGCGAATAAAAGTTTAATCAGTGAAATTAACAGCAGAAAGGTCAGTCCCTAGATATTTCACTACTAGAAATATATTTAAGGTTAGGCAAAGAGTTGTATTTTTAGTTTTATAAAATACTCTTCTGACTTAGATTAAGCTGTAGACCAAAGTCGGGCAGAAAAAATGATTAAAATCAGTTAACTTAGAGTCAGCAAAGTCTTTATTAAATATTTTTTAAAATAAATTTATATATTTAAATCAATTGGTTATTATTATTTTCTGCTTTAATGTTGCACAGTCGTTGTTGTTACACATTGTTAATTTAGTTTAAAATTCACCTATTCCTTTCCTTGTTTAAAGATCTCCCATGAGCAATTTGTCTACTTCTCTGTGGTCTCACATTCGTACTGTCCAGAATTTCCCAAAACCAGGCATTTGTTTCTTCGATTTGACTCCATTATTCATGAATAATCTGGGTCCATTAACTGATGCTCTGATTGCCAGCATTCCTGAAGAAAAGCTTGCTGAAGTAGACAGCTTTGTGGCAGTGGAAGCACGTGGTTTTGTGCTGGCAAGTCTGTTGGCGCAGCGTACTGGCAAAGGCTTATTGCTGGTTCGTAAAGCAGGTAAATTGCCGCCTCCAGTGGTAGGTGTAGGTTATAGCCTTGAATATGGCCTGGACCGTCTGGAAATGTCTGCAGAAGTTCAGGGACAAAAAGTGATTATTGTGGATGATGTACTGGCAACTGGCGGTACATTGAAAGCAGTTCATGAATTGGCTGAAAAATGTCAGCATCAGGTTCTAGGTGCGAGCATCTTTCTTGATCTGCCAGATTTACACGGTGAATTAGGCCTGGACATCTGGTCAGTACTTGATGATAAATCCCAGCCTGAAGCTGCAGTTGCTTAAGTCTGAATGATCAAAAAAGCCCCAACTATTGGGGCTTTTTTATTGCCGGATAAAATGATATTCAATTTCCTGAATCAGGTCGTTAATCTGTTCGGGATGTTCCAGACGATGATGACCACCTTCAATGGCATGAATTTGCATATAATCTTCAAGCTGTGCCTGTGCTGCATGCATATCCAGAATTTCATCGCCTAATTCCAGATAGGCCATTTGCGGAATATCATGCTGCAAATCACTGTCACAAATCGCAGGATAATCATCGCGGAAATTCGGTTGCAAGCTAGGATTCGCGATCACACAAGGGATCTGATGAGCTTGTGACATTTTTAGCGCCCAATAACCGCCCAGACTGTGTCCGACCAGAATATCCGGTTTAATGGTTTCAACCATTTCGTGGTAGAAATCGGCTACCGACTGGTAGCTCAGATTGCGATAATCCACATCTATACAATATTTATGCATTGCATCAATTGCATGAAATTTCGTGGACTGTTTTGACGAATCCAAGCCATGAAAAAACAATATTTTAGACATATTTTTACTCATTTTTATCGGACATGGCAAAGTCGTGGTCAGGGTGTTAAGACACCACCTTTTAATATGGTCATTATTGTAAAACGTCTATTTCGAGGAAGCAGTTAGCTATTGGTCTAAGCTGATATGGGATATAAAGGCATAATTTGTGCAGAGGGTTGAGGTCTTGGACTTTCATCTAACAAAAGTTGGGCAATATTTTAAAAAACCAATCATAAAATTCGAAACTGAAAATAATGCAAATCATTTGTTTTTAAAAATTTCATATATCCAGAAATTTTTCTCAAGAAAAGCCGCGTGTGGGAAGTCTTTACGCTACGATTTGATGCAGATTTCTGCTATTCTATGCAACTTCTATTTTTTAACTAATCTTATCCGAGGCAGAGATGACGCAAAATAACGCTCAATCGACTTCTGAACAAATCATTTCCGAAAACGATTTAATTGCACAGCGTCATGCCAAGTTAAAGCAGATTCAAGACCACGCAAAAGAAACTGGTGTTAGCCCATGGCCAAACACATTTAAACGTGAACATTATGCGCAAGACTTACAAGACCAGTTTGCTGATAAATCTAAAGAAGAAATTGAAGCTGGCGAACACGTTCATGTAAAAGTAGCAGGTCGTGTGATGTTGAACCGCGGTTCATTCATCGTGATTCAGGATATGACCGGTCGTATTCAGCTTTATGTTCCACGTAAAGAACTTGAGCCAGAAGTACTTGCAACGATCAAAGGCCTGGATCTGGGCGATATCATTGCAGTTGAAGGTTATATCGGTCGTTCTGGTAAAGGTGACCTGTATGTTCATATCGAACATTTTGAATTACTGACAAAATCATTACGTCCACTTCCAGACAAGTTCCATGGTTTGACTGATACTGAAGTGAAGTATCGTAAGCGTTATCTTGATCTGATCGTAAATGAAGAAACCCGTAAAACTTTTGAAGTTCGTGCCAAAGTTGTTGCCGGTATTCGTAGCTTCCTGAACGACAAACGTTTTATGGAAGTTGAAACCCCGATGATGCACGTAATTCCTGGTGGAGCATCTGCGCGTCCATTTGAAACGCATCATAATGCACTGGATATGCCGTTGTTCCTGCGTATTGCACCTGAGCTTTATTTGAAACGTCTGGTTGTGGGTGGTTTCGAGCGCGTATTCGAAATTAACCGTAACTTCCGTAATGAAGGTGTTTCTACTCGTCATAACCCTGAATTCACTATGATCGAATTCTACCAGGCGTATGCAGATTACAAAGACCTGATGGAATTGACAGAGCAAATGCTGGAAAAACTGGCAATTGATATTCTGGGTACCACTGATGTGCCTTATGGCGATGAAGTCTTTAGCTTCAAAGGACCATTTAAAAAGATCTCAATGTTTGACGCCATTCTTGAGCACAATCCACAGTTCACTCCAGAAAATGTCAATGACCGTGAGTTCCTGGCGAAATTCATTCAGGAAGAACTGAAAGAACAGGTAAAACCAGGTTTTGGTCTGGGTAAACTGCAAACAATCGTATTTGAAGAAACGGTAGAAACTCAACTACGTCAGCCTACATTCGTGACTGAATATCCAGCGGAAACTTCTCCACTAGCTCGCCGTAATGATCAAAATCCGCATATTACAGACCGTTTTGAATTCTTTATCGGTGGTCGTGAACTGGCAAATGGCTTCTCAGAATTAAATGACCCGATTGATCAGGCTGAACGCTTCCAGGCACAGGTTGCTGAGAAAGATGCGGGTGATGATGAAGCAATGCACTATGATGCTGACTTCATTGAAGCTCTGGAATATGGTCTGCCTCCTACAGCAGGTGAAGGGATCGGTATTGACCGTCTGGTGATGATCTTTGCGAATGCACCAAGTATCCGTGATGTAATCTTATTCCCGCATATGCGTCATAAACACTAATGACTTATTCGAAAAAAGGCAGTTTTTAAAACTGCCTTTTTTATGTGTTCAGTATTTATTTTAAATAAAATTAAAACCCAGCATTATTTAATTCTATTTTTTACATTTGTAATTTCATTTTTGTATTTCTATCTCATTTCTCGAAGCGATTTATTATTTTGAAAGTCAATTAAATCTAGGGTTTCATATTATACTGATACAGTTTCGCCATTGAATATTGTTTTTGAAATATCTATGGTTAGGCAAAAATAAACTTGAGAATATTGATCCCATGTTTCTAAAAAAACCATTATTAAGTGTACTTCTTACGACACTTTCACTTCCTGTTTTTGCTCAAGGGCTGGTTCTGAATGATGCAAATCTTCGTACTGACTTGAACTGGTTAAACCAGCAAGGGGTGATCCAGATCAGTACCTCGACCTGGCCGCTCAGTGGTGATGAAATTCAACGTGCTCTATCCAATGCACAAGTGAGTAACAAAGTACAACAACGTGTTATTGATTCAGTTCTGGCAAAATTAACAGCAGACAATCAGCAGCTCAAAGTAGGCTTATTTGCGGAAAGTGATCCAAAAGATATTCCTCAAGCCTTTGGCGATCAGCAAAAGGCACAATTTCAGGCAGCTTTAGAGTTTAATGCAGGTGGCGAAAACTGGGATGCCAAACTCCGGGTTAATGCCGAAAAAGATCGACAAATTGAGAATGATCAGGATGTAAATCTGGAAGGATCTTATCTAGCAGGGAAACTCTGGAATCAATGGCTGATTGCCGGCCAAATTCCGACCTATTGGGGTCCGGGACATGATGGCAGCTTGATTCGCGGCGATGCTAGCCGCCCAGTATATGGATTTATGGCACAACGTGCAGAACAAACAGCTTTTGAAACTAAATGGCTGTCCTGGATTGGACCGTGGCAATATCAGGCTTTTGCAGGACAATTGGATGATTATACTGCCGTTCCAGATGCCAAACTAATTGGTCTTCGTGTAACAGCACAACCTTTATCTTACCTGGAGCTAGGTGCTTCTCGTGCGATTCAATGGGGTGGGGAAGGACGTCCTGAAAGCTTAAGTTCATTATGGGATGCTTTTGTCGGGAATAAAGATAATGGTGGTACGGGTGAACCTGACCCATCGAACCAGATCGCGGGTTTCGATGCACGCCTGAACCTGTTTCCTTTGACACAGGTACCTATGGGCTTCTATGGGCAATATGTAGGTGAAGATGAAGCGGGTGGTCTGCCTGCGAAGAAAATGTATCTGGCTGGAATAGACTATTCTTCGACTGTAAGAAATATGCCATATCAACTTTATACAGAATGGGCAGATACACGTACTAACGGCAAGGTGCGAGGTATTTCTTATAACCATACCAATTATACTGATGGTTTTTATCAGCATGGTTATCCGCTGGCACATGCTTTAGGTGGTGATGCACAGATGGTTTCAGTAGGTGGTGATATCCGTTTTGATCCGATGAACCGTTTATCTGGGCGGGTATTGTTTGCTGAAGTCAATCAGTCTGAGCGTGCAAGTGTAAATAATGCTGCTTTTGCTTTTGATGATGAAATTAAAGCACTAGATGTCACCTGGTCGCATTATATTCGTCCAGAAATGCCACTTAAAATTAATGCCTGGATAAGTGACTCAGATGTAAATGGTCAGGATGGCGGTGCCTCTATTGGAATTGAAATTCCATTAGAAAAAGGCTTGTTCAAATATTAATATTCAAGACACAACAAAATCCTGCTCATCTGGCAGGATTTTTTTATATTTTCAAAAATTACAGACAAAAAAAACGCAATGATTGGGGTTGTCATTGCGTAGAAAAAGGAAGTTTCTTTCAAAACTAAATCAAGATTAACTGTGGAGAGAGTTAAATTTGATTCCTTACTGTATGTAAGTATATTAGGACTCATTCTCATGTGACTCATCAGTATTCATGTTAATAGATGTTAAGTAAGGTTAAAACTATGAAGAATCTGTGTGGAAACTTGCCTTATTTTTGCGCATTTTGGCCTTAAATAAAAAAAGCCCTTTATAAAGGGCTTTTTTAAATATTGTCTAGCTTAGAAATGGAAAACACCTAAGCCTGTTTTCACTTCATCTAAAGTGGCCTGTGTAATGTCACGGCATTTATCTGTACCCGTTTTCAAAATATCCATGATGTAATCCGGGTCTTTAGCCAGTTCCATACGACGTTCACGAATCGGACCGATCAGCTCTTTCAGAATACCTTCCAGACGTTTTTTTACTGTACCATCACCTAAACCACCACGGCGATAATGTGCTTTCAGTTCTTCCAGTTCTTCTTTATTGGTGTCGAATGCATCCAGGTAAGTAAATACCACATTGCCTTCAACTTGGCCTGGATCTTCGATGCGCAGGTGATTCGGATCGGTATACATCGCATTGACAGCTTTTTTGATGTCTTTGTCAGAGGCATCTAGAACAATAGTATTACCTAATGATTTAGACATTTTCGCTTTACCGTCAAAACCTGGTAAGCGTCCCACATTAGAAAGCAGCGCCTTACATTCAGGCAGTAATTCACGGCCAATCTGACGGTTAAGGCGACGTACAATCTCATTGGTCTGTTCGATCATTGGAATCTGGTCTTCGCCCACCGGAACTACAGTTGCTTTAAAGGCTGTGATATCTGCTGCTTGAGCCACTGGATAGCATAAGAAACCTGCAGGAATATCACGCTCAAAACCACGCATCTGAATTTCTGATTTAATGGTCGGGTTGCGCTCTAGACGTGAAACTGTCACAAAGTTCAGATAGAGCATAGTCAGTTCGTTTAAGGCTGGCAGGCAAGACTGAACACAGATAGTAGTTTTGGTTGGATCAATACCGACAGCCAGATAATCTGTTGCTACTTCAATAATATTGCGACGTACTTTTTCAAAGTTGTCTGCATTATCTGTCAGGGCTTGAGCATCAGCGAGTAACAAATGTTGATGGTGAGAATCTTGTAAACCTACGCGAGAGCGTAATGAACCGACAAAATGGCCAAGGTGAAGCTGTCCGGTAGGACGGTCGCCAGTCAAGATTACTGGACGATTATCTTGATTACTCATTATCTATTCCAAAAAGTAGTCTGTACTACATCTATATTTTAACGAATGGCCACATTGTACGGCATTCTGTTTTTGAATGTCAGCCAGAAAAAAAGCCGCAGTAAAAAAATCTTATTAATTAAACAAGTGAATACAATATTTTTTAAATATTTTCATTAAAATATGTCTAAAGATGATAAGGATAACAAGAATGGCGAGCAGCTTATTAATATTATTGGATGATATTGCGACTGTTTTAGACGATGTTGCCGTGATGAGCAAGATGGCTGCAAAAAAGACGGCAGGTGTCTTGGGGGATGACTTGGCATTAAATGCCCAGCAAGTCAGCGGTGTACGGGCAGAACGTGAACTTCCTGTGGTGTGGGGGGTAGCGAAAGGTTCTTTTATTAATAAGCTGATTCTTGTTCCTTTGGCTTTACTTATTAGTGTGGTTGCGCCTTGGTTAATCAATCCTTTACTGATGATTGGCGGTTTATTTCTCTGTTATGAAGGCGTAGAAAAAGTTCTACATAGTTTAAAGCATAAGAAAGCCAAGACTGAAGAAGATGCTGAGGCTGAATTCACTACGATCGAAACCGATTTGGCCACATTTGAAAAAGAGAAAATTAAGGGTGCGATCCGAACTGACTTTATTTTATCTGCGGAAATTGTAGTGATTTCTTTGGGCACGGTGGCAGCCGCAGCTTTTACCACCAAGGTCATCGTACTGGCAGGAATTGCCATATTAATGACAGTCGGGGTGTACGGCTTCGTCGCCATGATTGTTAAAATTGATGATTTAGGTTTGTACCTGACTAAGCAGGCATCCAGCTTCAAGCAAAGTATAGGCCGTGGATTACTGGCTTTTGCTCCTAAATTGATGAAAACCCTCACGATTGTAGGTACGATTGCGATGTTCCTGGTCGGAGGCGGGATTATTGCCCATACCATTCCATGGTTTCATCATTTTACTGAAGATTCGGTTGAGTATGTAGAGCATATGCCTAGCCTAGGAAGTATTGTAGGGGCTGTTACGCCTACACTGATTAATCTGGTGATTGGTTTTGTGGCAGGGTTAATTGTATTTATCTTGATTGGCTTTATTCAAAAAATCAGATCGAAACCAAAGCAAGTATAAATCAGGCCCGTTAAAATAAGCTGAATTTAAACTATAAGGAATCTCACTATGCGCTGGAAAGGACGTCGTGTTAGTAGCAATGTAGAAGACCGTCGTGGCGGTGGTGCCAAAGCCGGTGGAATCAGTATTCTCGGGTTAATTATTGCTTTCGTGGCCTGGAAGTTTTTTGGCGTTGATCCACAGCAAGCCTATCAAACCACCAAGCAAGTTACGCAAGGTGTTTCTAGTGCAGAAACACGAGGTCTGGAAAATCCAACGCCAGAGCAGCAAGAAGCAATCGATTTTGTAGGAACTGTGCTTGCCGATACAGAAGATACCTGGTCTCAAGTATTTCAGCAGCAGCTGAACCAGCAATATACTCCGCCTAAACTGGTTCTATTTAGTGGGGTAGTAAATTCTGGTTGTGGTACAGCGCAATCGGCCATGGGACCTTTTTACTGTCCGGCAGACCAGAAAGTTTATATTGATACGGCATTCTTTAAAGATATGCGTACTCAGATGGGAATTAGCGGGGAACAGAACTCAACCGAGTTATCTCGCAATGATCAGGCAGGCGATTTTGCTCAAGCCTATGTGGTAGCACATGAGGTGGGTCATCATATCCAGACCATTTTAGGTATTTCTTCACAGGTACAGCAGGCACGTCAACAAGCCACTCAAGCGCAGGGTAATCAGCTTTCTGTACGTCAAGAACTACAGGCGGATTGTCTGGCTGGGGTATGGGCTTATCATAACCATGAGCGTACGCAATTCCTGGAGCAGGGTGATGTACAGGAAGCCATGGATGCGGCACACAAGATCGGTGATGACTATCTGCAGAAAAAGGCCCAAGGCCATGTCGTTCCGGACAGCTTTACGCATGGTACCAGTGCACAGCGGGTAAAATGGTTTAATACCGGTTTGAAATCGGGACAAATGTCTGCTTGCGATACCTTTAATCAAAATATCTAGAAATAAAGATCAAAAAAGGGGAGCAAATGTTCCCCTAATGATTGAATAGTTATTTTTCCAGAAAACGACGGAAGTTTTTCAAAATCTTGATACTGACAAACAAGGCAGCCAGGGCAAATAGCGAAATCGCAAAGAGAATATATTTTAAATTGCTGATGTCATTATTATAAAATTGCTTCAATTCATTTCTGGAATAGCTGAGTTTAGTGATCTGACCAGTTCGACTATCTTGGAACTGAATATTTTCAATATAAAAATAATTTCTCACTTTTACTAAATTAACATTTTGAATCTGCCGGGTATGTGACTGGTTATAGTCATCAGTACATAGGGCCGCATAATGCTCACAGCTGATTTTCGCTACATAACCATTTCCGGCAATCAGGATAAACAGCGCGTTGTCTGGACGTTGATTATTAGACACCAGTACATATTGCGCTTTGGCACTGCTCTTTAAAGGAATGTTCACGGCCTGCTGATAATGTTGGTCTGCTTTCAGGATTTCCTGAATTTTGGTAACACAGGTGAACATCAAGGAAAGTGTGACCAGAAAAATGACAGCAGCGAGACACAGACGGAATATAGTTTTGACAGTTTGATGCATGGAAGAAAATTTCTAAATAGAAAGGAGGAGTGAGCAATAAAGTGCTTTAAGGCTGTATGTTAAATCATCAGTTGTGAATATTGAAAAGAAACTTAACTTAATTTGAAAAAAAATGGGATTAAACTTGATCCGCTAAAATATACTGTTTTTTTAAATTTATATTTCAAGTAAATCTTTCAGCTCACGGCTGCAAATTGCCAAATCTTAGGAAACCTAATGGGAAGTTTCTTTTTTTTACAACTGTTGACAGTGGTCTTTGCTCTGTCAATTGCCACTACCATGTTCAACAAACGTGTTCTAAGTTTTCCTCAAGCCATTGGTGTGCCGATTGTTTCCGCTATTTTTGTTTTTATCCTGCAATGGTGTGCAAGTCTGCTACAGGGTAATCCATTTTTTAGCATCAATATTGATAATATTGAGAAAGCAGTCCGCCATGTCGATTTTTATGACTTCCTGATTAATGGGGTGATCTGTTTCATTCTGACATCATCCGCATTGAAGTTTAAGGTTTCAGATTTACGCAATCACTGGCGGCCGATTGGTATTCTGGCCAGTCTGGCATTAGTTTTCTGTGCAGTTTTCTTTGGTATTGCGCTATACGGTTATCAGTTCCTGATTGGTAACCACGTCGATATATTGGTCCTACTATTGCTGGGTGCTGCGCTCGGAGCAACGGATCCAATTGGGATTAAAGGTGTACTCAGTTCGGTACGCGCACCCCATCATTTGATCGTGAAGCTGGAAGGTGAGTCGCTGTTTAATGATGCGATGTGTATTGCATTATTTATGACCTTACTGAATGTACTGCAAGGTGAAAACTTTACCGTACTCGCCGTCCTGCAAACATTGCTTTATGAAATTGTCGTGGCAGTCTTGATCGGGATCGGTTTTGGTCTGGCGATTCTACGTATTCTGCGCGGTAAACATGAAATGGAATCACTGATATTAACTACTGCACTGTTGGCTTGTGGTTCATATCTGATTGCTTTACTGGCGCATGCTTCTGCACCAATTGCCTGTGTAATTGGCGGCTTGATCGTCGGTAATAAATGGAAAGAAATTCTGGCTGATGCAGACATCGGTGATGTAAACCATTTCTGGCATACGGTAGAGGGGATTATCAATTCCTTCCTGTTCACCTTGATTGGTCTGGAATTGTTCATTATTGATCTAAGCACCAGTCTGGTCCTAGGCGGGATTGTCGCTTTCATAATTCTGCATTTGGCACGCTTCCTGGCCAACCATCTGTCTTTTGCATTATTCCCTAGAATGCGTAAGAAGAGTTATAACGGCAGTTTAACCATTCTGTCTTGGGGTGGGGTACGTGGCGGGATTTCCTTAGCCCTGATTCTGGCAGTGGCCAATATTCCACAACTGGAAGCGTATAGCAGTATTCTGATTGGATATACCTTCATTGTGGTACTTCTTTCCGGGGTGGTTTGTGGCCTAGGTTTGCCAGCCGTAATGAATGCCTTTTATTACAACCCGAATGAAGAAACCCAAGGCTTTAAAGGCTGGTATCAGCGCATGTGCCACAAGATGAACCGTCGCGGTTTTCAGTATATTGTAGGCGAGGATGCAAATGGAAATGAAACCATCACCATCTTCCAGCCGGAAATGCTGATTGATAAGAAAGATGCCGATGGTGTAGCAACGGTACATCATCCTGACAAAGTACAAGAAGTGAAACGTTTAGAGAATCCGGAGAATTTCTAATTATTAGAATTTTCTATCAAGACTGAAAGCCTATGACATCAAGTGCAAGCCAGGAAATGGCACAAATGATTCTGAGTGTGGTCAGCCAGATTCCTTATGCGAAGGTAGCGACCTATGGACAGATCGCTAAACTGGCTGGCTTACCCAAACATGCGCGTCTGGTGGGTAGGGTTTTAAGTCAGCTTGATACAGAAACTGATTTGCCCTGGCATCGTGTCCTGAATGCTCAAGGTAAGATCAGTCTCAATAAACTGGATGAATATGGACATAATATTCAACAGCAAAAGTTAGGCGCAGAAGGGATTCTATGTGCTGGAAATCGGGTCAGTTTAAAGCAGTATCAATGGGATGGATTTGTTTGAAAGAGAAATCCCCACTTGATTGAAGTGGGGATTTTTTATTACTTACGGATGACCATTACAGGAACATTGGCCTGTCCCAAGATGCTTTGCGCAACACTTCCTAGGAACAGTTTCTTGAAGCCAGTGCGGCCATGTGAACCAATCACAATCAGATCAGTATTCAAGGATTCTGCCGCCTTGACAATTTCACTATAAATCACCTGACCTTCGAGTAATTGAGTTTCTGCATCAATACCTGCCGCAGCAAATTTTGCTTTTGCTTCGTCAAGTGTCTTCAGAATCGCAGTACGGGCACGTTCAACCAGGTCATTGGTTTGAGCTGCTGTGATGTATTCAGCTGCGATATAGGGATCAAGTGCCAGCACCTGAACCACTGTTACTTTACTGTTAAATGCTTTGGCAATTTCGACGGCTTTATCGACTGCAGCGTAGGAAGTTTCTGAACCGTCAACAGGTACTAAAATATGTTCAAATGACATTAGAATTCTCCTTGTCGGAAATAAGTTTTATAAAAATATGACGCGTTAAAATCGTGTACGAATTGTTGTTTATACTTTGATCATAACGCGTATTTTATAAAAATAAAACCAAGTAAATACCTCAGTATTATGTTTAACAAATTAATAATTTTTAATGGTTGGTATATTTTATAAATCGTTGATTTATAATTATATTTTAATATTAAAAATAATATGATTTTAGAATATTGATAAACTAACTTAAAAAAGCCATCTGATTTTAATAATGTATTATTACCTGTAATTTTAGATTCAAAAAATCCCTGTTATATAAAACTATAGGGACAGGTTAAAATTGAGATTTTGATAATGAAAAATCTATCAAACTGCATAAAGATAGCCTGCTATTTCTAATAGTAAGCTTCTATCAGCATAATTTTAGTGTTCTAAAACTTCCCTTTCCAAGGGTGCGGTAATACCGTTATTTCCTTGTTTAGATTGATCACGATCTGAAATGGATTTCTCACATTCATTGTAGTGATCAATTGCAAAGTTTTTAATTAAGGCTGAACGTTCAGACTGATCTTGTGGTATTTCATATTCAAACGCTTTTTCAGTAAGTTTTATACTAATCAGAGCATGGATATTATTCGCTGTATCGTAGCGCTGCTTCATTTGTTGAATCAGCCATTTCTGAGGTGCACCTTTAAATCTAAAGAACATGACTTCTTGAGCCAGACTCTTCACATCATCACATCCTGAAAATCTGCTGCTTGGATGAATAACAGTTGCATTGGCTAAACTTATAACACTCAATAGGAGCAGGCTTAGGTATATTTTGAATTTCGTCATCTTCAGTTTTGCTTTAATCCAGAGATACTATTGGCCATATTTGGAAAAGCATTATAGCGATAGGAAAAGGTAGTAGATTCACTTTTTATTTTGTTTCTTCAGCAAGTTATTCTTAAAATTAAATATTATTTGATACGACTTCGATTCAGATTTGGCTTTAAAAGTTGGTACCAATTTTTGTAGATTCTGTTATTGGATTTCGAATTAAATCATGATTTGTACAAAGTTTAATAGTTTATGATTAATTTGCATAAAGACTGAACATTTGTGGTTTAAAATGCTTGACGATACAACCTGAAATTACGATAATGCGCACACAGTTTACGGCTATGTAGCTCAGTTGGTTAGAGCACCGCACTCATAATGCGGGGGTCACAGGTTCAAGTCCCGTCATAGCCACCATTTTAAAAGACCAAGCTCTCAGCTTGGTCTCTTTTTTTGTGCCATAAAAATATCAATAAAAAATTAAGAGAAAGTTCTTCTAAATATCTGTCTGTTTAAATTTTTGAATCTTCTTTTAATTTCTTAACTCTATTTATTGCTTAAAGATAAAAAAATGCCCAAGCATTTACTTGGGCATTATAGCTAATCTAGTTTTGTTAAAACTTAGATACCTGCTTTCCAACCATTAACGACCGGATAGCGACGTTCACGACCATAAGAACGCGAGCTGATACGTGGACCAATCGCACCCTGACGACGTTTGTATTCGTTAATATCCACCAAACGAATCACTTTTTTCACAACTTCAGCTTCAAAGCCTTTGGCAATGATGTCATCTTGACTCAGATCTTCTTCAATATAAGCATAAAGAATCGCATCAAGTACTTCATAAGCTGGTAATGAATCCTGATCGACCTGATCTGGACGAAGTTCTGCAGATGGTGGACGGGTAATTACACGCTCAGGAATCACTGGAGTTTCGGCGATGCTATTACGGTATTTTGCCAGTTCAAACACAATGGTTTTATAAACATCTTTTAATACCGCGAAGCCGCCGACCATATCGCCGTATAGCGTACAGTAGCCAACGGCAAGTTCGGATTTATTACCGGTTGCCAGAACCAGATTGCCGAACTTGTTAGACAGCGCCATTAATAGCGTACCGCGTGCACGTGCTTGCAGGTTTTCTTCAGTGGCATCTACAGGGGCATTGCCAAAGAAGGGATACAGGGTTTGCAAGAAGCCACTTACAATCGGGTTAATCTCGGCAATACCGAAAGTTACACCCATGGTTTTTGCCTGTTCAGTGGCATCTTCTACACTGATCTGAGCAGTATAGGTATAAGGCATCATCACTGCTTGAACTTTGTCAGGGCCAATCGCATCTGCTGCGATGGCAAGAGTCAGGGCAGAGTCAATACCACCAGACAGACCCAGAATCACGCCTGGAAAACCTGAACGCTGTACATAATCACGGGTTGCCATCACCAGACTTTGATAAATCTCGGCCATAGTTTCTAGGGCTGGAGTAATCGTGCCTTTGCTGAACTCTAATTTTTCTGCATCATATTCAGCGATATACAGGCCTTTTTCAAAGCTAGGTGCTTGCAGAGCCACTTCGCCTGATTTATTGAGTACAAAGCTGGTACCATCAAAGATTAGATCATCTTGGCCACCTACCTGGTTACAGTACACTAGATTGATATTCAACTGTTTGACCAGCGCAGCCATGGCATAGATACGGTGTTGCGGTTTGCCGACTTCATATGGAGAAGCATTCAGAACCAGTGCAGTATCAATATTCAATTGAGCCAGCTGTTGAACCGTAGATAATGACCAGACATCTTCACAGATCAGAACACCAAACTTGTGTCCCAGATATTCGAAGACCAGATGCTGATGTCCTTCACCAAAATAGCGTTTCTCATCAAATACACCATAGTTTGGCAGAGTCTGCTTATTATAAACCCCTAAAACTTCACCATCTTTCATGACGGCTGCTGAGTTATAACGTTCACCATCTTCAGTCTGATTGACAAAACCGAAGACCATGACGATATCTTTTACTTCAGTCAGTTTCTCAAACGCCAGTTTTGTACGTTTAGCCAGACTTGGACGAATTAATAAATCTTCAGCCGGATAACCTAAAGTTGAAAGTTCAGGGAAAATAATAAGATCAGCATTATCTTTTTTGGCCTGATTTGCCAAATCTATCATTGTCTGCGTATTTGCATCTAAATTGCCCACATGTGGAGAGAATTGAGCAATCGCAATTTTAAAACTTTTCATTCCAATTAAGTCCTATTCCTATAGGTGAATACACTAAATCACTGATTTTTAAAATTCTAATTATCCAGCTGAGTGCAGTTTGATACGAACAAAATGCCAAATGGCCAAAATTAAAAAAGTCATGACCGCATGATCATTAAATCTTGATTTGCGAGCTAAAAATATCATACTTGGCTTATTTTATCGAAATTTGAGGCAGATGCTAGAGCTGTTTCAGGAGAATTGAAACAGATACACAAAGTTATGATCAGAAATGACTTATTATGGTGCTTTTTTATTCTGGTAAATGCACAAAAATACTCAATTGGATTTAAATGAGTTTATTTTCCAAAAATATAAATCAACAGAATACTTGAGTGAAAAATATTCAATATCATCTGCTTAACTGATTTTTTAAAATAATATTGGGAATTTTTTTTAGAAAAATATCGCGTGCAATATCTCCCTGTTGTTCAATGTTATAGTCTAAAAAGGATTTGTTGGGATTAAATTGATATTTGTAAGGATTATATTTTCCCATACTTAAAAAATAAGCGGCTTGTAAAAAAGCGCCCTTAAACAACACATTAATATTCTGTTGATATTGATAAATATGCGCCATTTCATGAATGAAAAGCGCCTGATAAGAACGGCTTTCTTTAGAATAATCGTCCCGATAATTCAGGTTGCGGACGTGAATATAACCACTTGGTGCCATAATCACATGCTTGGATTGCCAAGGCAGGAAAGGGTGATTCATGACACGGACTGCTGAATAGTCAATCCGGTCAGCAAAGACTTGCTGGCAAAGCTTGATTTCCCCTGAAGTTAAGTTCCGGCTTTTAAACTGATCAAAACGAATCATTCTCAGGATGAAGGGAAGCAGGTAAAACAGCATTAAAACTCAATCCTTAACGATATAAGAGTAATTTCTAGAAATTTGTAGAAATTGAAAATTCTTTAGGTTTACTATTTTAAGTTTTTCACATCTTGGTTGTGTTGGTTTTTGTCAGTCATAAAAAAACCACCCAGAAGGGTGGTTTTTACGTCTTTCAACGCTAACCGAATTAACGGTTGATGTCGCGTTGAACTTCACCAGTGTAAAGCTGACGAGGACGACCGATCTTGTAAGGACCGCTGTGCATTTCTAACCAGTGGCTGATCCAACCAACTGTACGTGCAAGCGCGAAGATCACAGTAAACATTTCTGTTGGGATACCAATCGCTTTAAGGATGATACCTGAGTAGAAGTCTACGTTAGGGTAAAGGTTACGTTTGATGAAGTATTCGTCAGAAAGCGCGATACGCTCAAGTTCCATAGCAAGAGCAAGCTGTGGATCGTTGATGCCAAGAGCACCAAGAACTTCGTCACAAGTTTCTTTCATTACTTTCGCACGTGGATCGAAGTTTTTGTACACACGGTGACCGAAGCCCATGAGTTTAACTTCTTTAGTTTTCACTTTTTCCATGAAGCCAGCAACGTTTTCTACAGTGCCGATTTCATCAAGCATCTTAAGAACAGCTTCGTTCGCACCACCGTGAGCAGGACCCCAAAGTGCAGAGATACCAGCAGCGATACATGCATATGGGTTAGCGCCAGTAGAACCAGCTAAACGTACTGTAGACGTAGAAGCATTTTGTTCGTGGTCAGCGTGAAGCGTGAAGATACGGTCCATTGCTTTCGCAAGGATTGGATCTACTTTGTAGTCACGGTCTGCAGGAGTTGCAAACATCATGTACAGGAAGTTTTCAGCGTAAGTCAAATCGTTACGTGGGTAAACGAATGGTTGACCAACAGTGTATTTGTAGCTCCAAGCTGCCAAAGTAGGAATCTTAGCGATTAAACGAATCGCAGTGATTTCACGATGGTTAACATCTTCGATGTCCAGATTGTTGTGATAGAACGCAGACAACGCACCAACAACACCAACCATGATTGCCATAGGGTGAGCATCACGACGGAAACCGTTATAGAAGCGGCTTACTTGATCGTGAACCATAGTGTGGTTACGAACTTTAGCGTCGAATTCTTCTTTTTGCTCAGCTGTTGGAAGCTCGCCATTAAGAAGTAAGTAGCAAGTTTCTAGGTAATCAGCTTTAGTTGCTAACTGGTCAATTGGGTAGCCACGGTGTAAAAGAACACCTTTATTACCATCGATGAAAGTGATTTTAGACTCGCATGCAGCTGTTGCCATAAAACCAGGATCAAAAGTAAAGTGACCTGCAGCCAACACATCTTTAACGTCGATTACATCTGGGCCCAATGTGCCGCTGTAAATTGGTAATTCAATTTCTTTGCCATCAAGCTGTAAAACGGCTTTCTTGCCAGTTGCTTCAGACATTCAATAGATCTCCTGTCCTGGTGAATGTATATCCGAGTTGCCTATCAATCTTTTAATGCACAAAACGGACGGATCAAAAATTTGCTATAAGATTAGTGGCTACTGAAATTTTGTCAATTATACTTATGGATGAAAAATGACATTCTCACAGTGGTTTAGTCATTTATCTTGGTATAAAAAGTTTAATAAAATCACAGTACCAAACCTCTATAATAAGTCAAATTGAACAGAAGGTGCAGAAAAAAATATAGTCTTTGCCGTATTTGTAAGCGTTTTTTCCTAGCAAAAAATAAAGGAGAAATTGAGAAAATATTCTAAGACTGCAACTTAAAATTATATAAATCTCGTAACTTACATCGATTTCCTTAAGTTTTTACTTCAAACTTGAATTATAAATAAAAGCAATAAATTTTCTTTTTGGCTCTGTTTAATCGGCTAAAAAATAGCTCGTAAATTTACTTCACTTTGTTTAATACAACTTAAACAAAAATAAATAAGTGTTTTTTTGAATATAAAATGTCTAAAAACATCAAAAAAACTATGATCTACAAAGAGATAAGTAGGTTTTAGTATAAAAATTCTAAATTGAGATGCCTTTATATAAATAGTCATTATTTATTTGTGAAATATATCCTTATGATTTTACTTGGGATTAATAAGGATTTAGGATCGAAATTATATTTTTGCTGTTCATCTTTAGTCTAAATCTACTTAGTCGAAGCTTGGCTAGATAACAGACTAAATTAATCAAGTTAATTATTAAAAAACAAATATCTAGAATGAGAATATGAAGATAAAGTAAGTGGGGGAGAACTTAAAGTTATTGTTAATGATTCTTATTTAAAGGTTTTTTGTTCAAAAAGCCAAATACAGTTGTTTGTATTTTAATAGTTCACGTTTTATAATTCAGTGTCGTTTTATGTTTAGGCATGTATTTGCCTGATAATGCCAGCTTTCCTTCGAATTAATTCCAACAAACTCCGGATGGAGTTTTTAACTACAGGATGCCCGCTGTGAAAAGCAACAGACCTGTCAATTTGTCCATGGGTCAAGTTTTAGAAGTAAACTTAAAATCACCCGTGGCTATTGCATCAATTCTACACCGTCTTTCAGGTGTCATCGTATTTTTACTCGTACCGGTCCTTTTGTGGCTGTTGGATAAATCATTGTCTTCAGCAGAAGGTTTTGCTGAAGTGCAGGAAATCTTTAACGGTTTCTTTGTCCGCTTTATCGTATGGGTATTTGTAGCCGGCTTAATTTATCATTTGTTCACTGGTATTAAGCACTTACTTGCAGATATCGGCGTTGCAGAAGAACTGCAAAGCGGTCGTACTGCAGCTACTATTTCATTAATCTTGTCTGCAATCGGTATTGTTGCAGCATTTGTATGGATCGTACTCTAATGAAAAGTGCTACTGGTTTAACAGGTTCAGGTTCTCGTGATTGGTTTGTCCAACGCATCAGTGCTGTAGTTCTAGCTGTTTATACCGTTGTGGTGTTTGGTTGGATCCTACTGAATGGTGGCTTCAACTACGAGCAATGGTACGGCTTTATGATGACAGTTCCAATGAAGATCATGTCTTTGTTGGCAGTCTTATCTCTTGTTGCGCATGCATGGATCGGTATGTGGCAGGTATTCACTGACTATGTGACTACTCGTCAAATGGGTCCATCAGCATCAGGTTTACGCCTTGTACTGACTTCAGCAGTGATTATTGCTGTATTTGCATATGCGATCTGGGCAATCCAGATTTTTTGGGCGAATTGATAGGAAACAATCATGGGCGCTATAACCCCTAAAGAAGATTACACAAATATTCCACACGAAACTTTCGATGCAGTTATCGTTGGTGGTGGTGGTTCTGGTATGCGCGCTTCTTACCAACTTGCTCAAGCAGGTTTGAAAGTTGCGGTACTGACTAAAGTATTCCCAACACGTTCTCACACTGTAGCAGCGCAGGGTGGTATCGGTGCATCTCTTGGTAACATGCAAGAAGATAACTGGCATTACCACTTCTACGACACAGTTAAAGGTTCTGACTGGTTAGGTGACCAAGACGCGATCGAGTTCATGACTCGCGAAGCACCGCAAGTGGTATACGAATTAGAACATTTAGGTATGCCATTTGACCGTAACGCAGACGGTACGATTTACCAACGTCCATTTGGTGGTCACTCTGCAAACTACGGTGAAAAAGCAGTTCCACGTGCATGTGCTGCAGCCGACCGTACAGGTCACGCGCTTCTTCATACTCTTTATCAAAGCAATGTGAAAATGGGTACTCAGTTCTTCGTTGAATGGATCGCGCTTGACCTGATCCGTAACGAAGCTGGTGATGTACTGGGTGTGACAGCAATCGATCAGGAAACTGGTAAAATTGCCGTATTCCAGGCGAAAGCTACATTGTTCGCTACAGGTGGTGCTGGTCGTGTTTATCGTGCATCTACTAACGCATATATCAACACTGGTGACGGTCTTGGTATGGCAGCTCGTGCAGGTATTCCATTACAAGATATGGAATTCTGGCAATTCCACCCTACAGGTGTTGCGGGCGCAGGCGTACTGTTGACTGAAGGTTGTCGTGGTGAAGGTGCAATCCTTCGTAATAAAGACGGCGAACCGTTCATGGAACGTTATGCACCGACTCTGAAAGACTTGGCTCCTCGTGACTTCGTATCACGTTCTATGGACCAGGAAATCAAAGAAGGTCGTGGTTGTGGTCCTAAAGGTGATTATATCCTTCTTGATATGACTCACTTGGGTGCTGACACCATCATGAAACGTCTGCCATCTGTATTCGAGATTGGTAAGAAATTCGCGAACGTTGACATTACTAAAGAGCCAATTCCTGTAGTACCTACAATCCATTACCAAATGGGTGGTATTCCTACAAATATTCATGGTCAGGTAGTTGTTCCTGAGTCTCCAGAATCTGAAGCTCTAGTAACGAACTACGACAAGAATACTGATACCTATTCTACTAACCAAGAAGGTCGCAACTTCACGAAACCAGTGAAAGGCTTCTATGCGATCGGTGAATGTTCATGTGTATCTGTACACGGTGCAAACCGTTTAGGTACAAATTCACTGCTTGATTTGGTTGTATTTGGTAAGGCTGCTGGCCAGCACATCATCGACTACGTGACTAAACACCACGGTGATGAGTATGAACCGCTTCCTACAACTGTGCTTGAAAACACAATTAAGCGTGTTCGTAAGCTGGATGAATCAACAACTGGTGAGAATGCTCAAGAAGTTGCTGATGCAATCCGTGACATCGTTCAAGACCACGCGGGTGTATTCCGTACAACTGCGCTGCTTGAAGAAGGTGTAAAACAAATTCTTGCAATTGAGCCGCGTGTTCGCAACATTCACTTGAAAGACAAATCTAAAGTATTCAATACTGCACGTATTGAAGCTCTAGAAGTTGAAAACCTGTATGAAGTTGCTAAAGCGACCTTGATTTCAGCTGCTGCACGTAAAGAATGTCGTGGTGCTCACACTGTGGTAGATTTCGAATTACCACCAGATCACCCAGAGTATCCATATGGCCGTCGTGACGACGAGTGGATGAAACACACCTTGTGGTTCTCTGCTGATAATCGTCTTGAGTACAAGCCAGTGCGTTACAAACCACTTTCGGTTGATGCAATTCCACCGAAACCACGTACATTCTAATCAGGAGATTTAAGATGAGTAGAGGTACTCGTACATTTCATATCTACCGCTACGATCCTGATAAGGATAAAGCACCGTATATGCAAACTTTTAAGCTTGAACTGACTGATAAGCACCGTATGTTGCTTGATGCGCTTCTTGCATTAAAAGTACAGGACGAATCTTTGACATTCCGTCGTTCATGCCGTGAAGGGATCTGTGGTTCTGATGGTGTGAACATTAATGGTAAAAACGGTTTGGCGTGTCTTTGGAACCTGAACGATTTACCAAATGAAATCACGATTCGTCCACTACCTGGTCTTCCAGTAATCAAAGACCTTGTAGTTGACATGAACCAGTTCTACGACCAGTACAACAAGATTCATCCGTTCTTGATCAACAACCAGCCTGCACCTCCTAAAGAGCGTCTGCAGTCTCCTGAAGAACGTGAACACTTGAATGGTCTGTATGAATGTATTCTTTGTGCATGTTGTTCAACTTCATGCCCATCATTCTGGTGGAACCCAGACAAGTTCTTGGGTCCTTCAGCATTATTGAATGCATACCGTTTCATCATCGATTCGCGTGATACAGGTACTCAAGAGCGTCTGGCTCGTCTTGACGATCCGTTCTCTCTGTTCCGTTGTAAAGGTATCATGAACTGTGTATCTGTATGTCCTAAAGGCTTGAACCCTACTAAAGCAATCGGTCACATCCGTAACATGCTTCTAGATATGGCTGGCTAATTTAGACTGCAATCAACAGTTTTTCAAAAAGCACACCACTTGGTGTGCTTTTTGCTTTATAGGGCTCCATAAACGAACAGTGGTCGTGAAAACTGCTGTTATTGGTGCTGTATCTCATATGATCAAATCGGGTGATGAATCATTGCAGAACATTTTGGTCGGATTTATGCACTATTATGATGTTGTTTGAGGTATTTATGATTTTTAGATGTAATTCTGGACTGAAAAAGGTTTTCAATAATGTTATTATATAACGCAAAGTTGCAAAGGGAGTGGATTGGAAGATTTACTCTCTTTTTGTTTATCAAAAAGATGTAGGACTTTGGTCTACGCTGAATGTGTTTTTCATTTAAAGCTCCCTATGTTAGAGTAATTTCTGACGGAAGTATTTGACTAAAAAACATGCGTTCCTCGTCAAAAAAATCAATTGATTAGTCGAGATCGTGATAGCATTTAGCACAAGACTATATTTAAAAAATGTGTGGGCCGATGTACATTTTTTAAACACGAAAGAAGTTGAGACTGGTATATAAATGTAAGTCAAAGTCGCTTTAGAAAAAATATAGTTTAAATCTTTGTTTTTTCTAAGTCGATTTGCAAAAAATTGCTCGGTCACGATCGGGTATTCAATGAGTGATGATGCCGCTGAGGGGCGTTATTGTTCATTAAACATATCAAGAATTTTCTTGGTGTGGTGATAACGCCTCATGGCTTATGCCTTATGGGGGACTAATGTTGAATTATCAATTTGACATTACTAATCCTGGGTTTTGCTTAAAAAGCATCCTGAAAATGTTTTTGCAATAGGAAATGGGTCCACAAATGCAAGAAGTTGCTGACGCTCTGCGTCTTGACACTGAACTTTCCGCTGATAGTGCAGCGTATATTGAAGAACTTTATGAGCAGTACCTCACTGCTCCAGACTCAGTGGGTGCTGACTGGAGAGCGTACTTCGATAAATTCCCAAAAGGTGATCAACCACACAGCAATGTACGTGAGCAATTCCTACTTTTAGGTCGCAATTCAAGCCGTATTCAGCCTGTTATCCAATCGACAGTAAGTTCAGAGCATGAACGTCGTCAAATTGGCGTTTTACAGCTGATTGCTGCGTACCGTAACCGTGGCCACCAAAAAGCAAAATTGGATCCATTAGGTCTGGCTAAGCGTGAAGTTGTGCCAGATCTTGATCTTTCTGCGCACGGTTTAACTCAGTCTGATCTAGACACTATATTCAATACCGGTAACCTTGCGATTGGTAAGGAAGCAGCGACTTTGGGCGAAATGGTCCAAGCGATGGAAGCGACTTACTGTAGCTCTATCGGTGCTGAATACATGCACATCGTGGATACCAAAGAAAAACGCTGGATCCAGCAACGTCTTGAAAGCGCACGTGGTCAATATGGCCTGAGTGCTGATCAGAAAAAACATGTTCTTGAACGTTTAACTGCGGCTGAAGGTCTGGAAAAATACCTCGGTAATAAATTCGTAGGTGCAAAACGTTTTGGTGTTGAAGGTGGTGAGTCTTTCATTCCTATGGTGAATGAATTGATCCAGCGTGCCGGTTCTGTAGGCTGTAAAGAAGTGGTGATCGGTATGCCACACCGTGGTCGTCTGAACCTTCTGGTTAACATCATGGGTAAAAACCCGGCTGACCTGTTTGGTGAGTTCGAAGGCAAATCACTACACAAGAAAGGTTCTGGTGACGTTAAGTATCACCAAGGTTTCTCTTCTAACGTAATGACTCCAGGTGGTGAAGTTCACTTGGCATTGGCGTTTAACCCATCTCACCTTGAAATCGTTGGACCTGTAGTTGAAGGTTCTGTACGTGCACGTCAAGTACGTCGTAAAGACATTGGCGGTGATGACGTGTTACCAGTGATTGTTCACGGTGATGCTGCATTTGCAGGTCAGGGCGTAAACCAAGAAACTTTCCAGATGTCACAGACTCGTGGTTACACAGTAGGTGGTACAGTTCATATCGTAGTGAACAACCAGGTTGGTTTCACCACATCTGATCCACGTGATGCACGTTCTACAGAATACTGTACTGACATCGCGAAAATGATTCAGGCACCGATCTTCCATGTAAATGGTGACGATCCTGAAGCTGTGTTGTTTGTTGCTCAGCTTGCACATGACTTCCGTCATACTTTCCGTAAAGACGTTGTGATTGATATGTTCTGTTACCGTCGTCGTGGTCATAATGAAGCGGACGAACCAGCGGCAACTCAGCCAATGATGTACCAAGTGATCAACAAAAAAGCGACCACTCGTACGCTTTATGCTGACAAACTGGTTCAAGAAGGTGTGCTTGATCGCGCAACTGCAGATCAAATGGTTGAACAATACCGTTCTGATCTTGAAGCAGGTAAACATGTTGCCAATGCATTGGTTCTAGAGCCGAACAAAAAAATGTTCGTAGACTGGACACCGTACCTGGGTCATGAATACACAGATGAGTGGGATACTACTTGTGATCTAGAACGTCTTAAAGAGCTTGGCCGCAAAATGCGTGAGCTTCCAGAAGGCTTCGTGATGCAGCGTCAGGTATCTAAAGTGATTGACGACCGTCTGAAAATGCAAACTGGTGAAATGCCGCTGAACTGGGGTGCTGCTGAAACTCTAGCCTATGCATCACTGCTAGATGATGGTTATCTGGTTCGTTTAACTGGTGAAGACGTGGGTCGTGGTACATTCTCACACCGTCATGCAAAACTGCATAACCAGGTAGATGGCTCAACTTATATTCCACTTTGCCATATCAAAGAAAACCAACCGCGTGTTGCGATCTATGACTCTTTATTGTCTGAAATGGCAGTACTGGCATTTGAATACGGTTATGCGACTACTCTTCCTAAGAGCCTGATCATTTGGGAAGCTCAGTTTGGTGACTTTGCAAACTGTGCACAGGTGGTGATCGACCAGTTCATCTCATCTGGTGAAACCAAATGGGAACGTGTATGTGGTCTGACTATGCTTCTGCCACACGGTTTTGAAGGTCAAGGTCCTGAGCACTCATCTGCACGTCTGGAACGTTTCTTGCAACTATGTGCTGAAGACAACATGCAAGTAATGACTCCAACTACACCTGCACAGATCTTCCACGCGTTACGTCGTCAGGCAATCCGCCCGATCCGTAAGCCAATGATCATTATGTCACCTAAATCATTGCTTCGTCACAAATTAGCGGTGTCTAATCTGGAAGAACTGGCTAACGGTACATTCCAGACTGTGATCGACGAAGTAGATAACATCAACAAAGCAGACGTAACCCGTCTGGTACTGTGTGGTGGTAAGGTTTACTACGATCTGGTTGAAAAACGTCGTGAAAAAGAATTGAACAACACTGCAATTGTACGTATTGAACAATTGTATCCGTACCCAGAAGCACGTCTTGCAGAAGTTCTTGCTCAGTATCCAAACGTGAAAGAACTAGTTTGGGCACAAGAAGAGCCGAAAAACCAAGGTGCTTGGTTGTTCATCGCGCCTCGTTTATATGACGATGTGATGAAAGCGGGCAAACAAATCCGTATTAGTTACGCAGGCCGTGAAGCTTCAGCTGCACCGGCGTGTGGTTCACCATACTTGCATGCAAAACAACAAGCTCAGCTCGTTAACGACGCTCTAGCGATCGATGCTGAATAATCCAGGAGATTCTAAATAATGGCAACCGAAATTAAAGCACCGGTATTTCCAGAGTCAGTTGCGGACGGTACGATCGCAACTTGGCACAAACAACCAGGTGAAGCAGTATCACGTGATGAAGTGATCTGTGATATTGAAACTGATAAAGTTGTTTTAGAAGTTGTTGCTCCTGCAGACGGTACAATTGCATCAATCGTTAAAAATGAAGGCGATACAGTGCTTTCTGCTGAAGTGATTGCTCAATTCGAAGAAGGTGCAGTATCTGGCGCGAGCCAAACTCAAGCAGTTCAATCTGAAGAGAAAGTTGAACAAGCAGCTGCACAAACTGAAGCGGGCAATTCACCAATCGTTGAGCGTAGCCAGGTTCAAGACCAGGCTCCAGCAGTACGTAAAGCATTGACTGAATCTGGAATTAATGCTGCTGACGTATCCGGTACAGGCCGTGGCGGTCGCATCACTAAAGAAGATGTTGCGAACCATCAATCTAAACCTGCAGCGCCTGCTGCTGCACCGCTTAGCGTTGCAGTCGGTGAACGTATCGAAAAACGCGTTCCAATGACTCGTCTGCGTAAACGTGTTGCTGAACGTCTACTTGCTGCAACTCAAGAAACAGCAATGTTGACGACGTTCAACGAAGTAAACATGAAACCGATCATGGAAATGCGTAACCAGTACAAAGAGGCGTTTGAAAAACGTCATGGTGCGCGTCTAGGCTTCATGTCATTCTTTGTTAAAGCGGCGACTGAAGCGCTGAAACGCTATCCAGCAGTGAATGCGTCTATCGATGGCGACGATATCGTTTACCATGGTTACTATGACATCGGTGTAGCGGTTTCTTCTGACCGTGGTCTGGTGGTTCCTGTTCTTCGTGATACAGACCGCATGAACTATGCTGAAGTTGAAAACGGTATCCGTGCATACGCTGGTAAAGCGCGTGAAGGTAAACTTGCGATTGAAGACATGACTGGTGGTACTTTCACAATTACCAACGGTGGTACTTTCGGTTCATTACTTTCAACGCCAATTCTAAACACACCACAAACTGCGATTCTGGGTATGCACAAAATCCAAGAACGTCCTATGGCAGTGAATGGTCAAGTAGAAATCTTACCAATGATGTACTTAGCGCTTTCTTATGACCACCGTTTAATCGATGGTAAAGAAGCAGTTGGCTTCCTGGTAACAATCAAAGAATTGTTAGAAGAACCAGCTCGTCTGATCCTTGACCTATAATTTATACATTTAAAATCTCCCCAAACCCCTCTTTCTAAAGAGGGGCTGTCCCCCTGTGTTAAAGGGGGATGTAGGGGGATTCTTTGGAGATAAAAATGTCTCAATTCGATTTAGTTGTAATTGGTGGTGGCCCAGGTGGCTACGAAGCTGCAATTCGTGCTGCGCAACTTGGTTTCAAAGTTGCTTGTATCGAAAAACGTATTCATAAAGGTAAACCATCTTTAGGCGGTACTTGCCTAAACGTGGGTTGTATCCCTTCTAAAGCACTTCTAGATTCTTCTCACCGTTATGAAGATACTGTTAAGCATTTAGATGATCACGGTATTACGACTGGTGAAGTGAAGTTTGATCTTGCAAAACTTCTTGCACGTAAAGACAAAATCGTAAACCAATTGACCATGGGTATCGACGGCCTGCTGAAAGGTAATGGCGTTGAATGGTTAAAAGGTACTGGTAAATTGCTTGCTGGTAAAAAAGTTGAGTTCGTTTCACACGAAGGCGAAACTCAAGTTTTAGAACCTAAATACGTGATTCTTGCGACTGGTTCTGTACCTGTAAATATTCCTGTTGCTCCTGTAGATCAAGACATCATTGTTGACTCAACAGGTGCGCTTGAATTCCCAGAAGTGCCTAAACGTCTTGGTGTGATCGGTGCTGGTGTAATCGGTCTTGAACTTGGTTCAGTATGGCGTCGTCTTGGTGCTGAAGTTGTTGTATTTGAAGCAATGGACGCATTCTTACCAATGGCTGATAAGGCATTGGCGAAAGACTACCAAAAAGTATTGACTAAACAAGGTCTGGATATCCGCGTTGGTGCGAAAGTATCTGGTACTGAAGTGAACGGTCGTGAAGTTACTGTTCAGTACACTCAAGGTGGTGAAGACAAAACTCAAACTTTCGACAAGTTGATCGTTTGTGTTGGTCGTCGTGCTTATGCTGAAGGCCTATTGGCTGAAGATTCAGGCATTAAACTCACTGAACGTGGTCTGGTTGAAGTAAACGATTGGTGTGCAACTTCTGTTGAAGGCGTATACGCAATTGGTGACTTGGTACGTGGTCCAATGCTTGCCCATAAAGCAATGGAAGAAGGTGTAATGGCAGTTGAACGTATTCACGGTCATGCTGCACAAGTCAACTACGATACGATCATTTCTGTAATTTATACACACCCAGAAGCGGCGTGGGTAGGTTTAACAGAAGAGCAGGCGAAAGAAAAAGGCCACGAAGTTAAAACGGGTCAATTCGGTTTCGCTGCGAATGGTCGTGCAATGGCTGCGGGCGAAAATGCTGGTTTCGTGAAGTTTGTTGCTGATGCAAAAACTGACCGTCTACTGGGTATGCACGTGATTGGACCTGCTGCGTCTGATATCGTACACCAAGGTATGATCGCTCTTGAATTTGTTTCTTCAGTAGAGGACCTACAGTTGATGACTTTCGGTCACCCAACGTTCTCTGAAGTCGTACATGAAGCTGCTCTTGCAGTTGATGGTCGTGCGATTCACGCGATCCAACGTAAGCGTAAGTAATTCTTCGAAGAGCGGCTCCGGCCGCTCTTTTTACATTTGGTGGTTGTTTTTGAATGAATAATCATCTAAAAATAAAGATAAGTAAAATTTAAGATCCAAAAATACCAATATTGATTGATGTGAACCAAGAAATATTGGGAATACGTGTAATAACAAAGTCAAATAAGTAGTAAAAGGTTAATCAATGAATTTACATGAGTATCAAGCAAAAGCGTTATTAAAAAAATATGGGATGCCTGTACAAGAAGGTATTCTTGCTACCAATGCTGAGGAAACAGTACATGCTTTTGAGCAGCTTGGTGGGAAGTTTGCGGTATTAAAAGCGCAGGTTCACGCAGGTGGTCGTGGCAAAGCGGGTGGGGTAAAAGTGGTAAAGTCGGCTGAAGAAGCAGCTGAATATGCCAATCAGATTATTGGTTCACGTTTAGTGACCTATCAAACCGATGCAAACGGTCAGCCAGTCAATAGCATTCTGGTGTCTGAAGATGTGTATCCGGTTGAGCGTGAATTGTATTTGGGTGCGGTGGTTGACCGTTCTAGCCGTCGTATTACCTTTATGGCATCCACAGAAGGCGGTGTCGAAATTGAAAAAGTTGCAGAAGAAAATCCTGAAAAAATCATTAAAGTAGAAGTTGATCCTTTGGTGGGTTTATTGCCATTCCAAGCACGTGAAGTGGCATTTGCACTTAAGTTAAAAGATAGCCAGATCAATCAATTTGTTAAAGTCATGACAGCTGCTTATCAAGCTTTTGTTGAAAATGATTTTGCTTTATTTGAAATTAACCCACTCTCTGTACGTGAAAATGGTGACATTCTCTGTGTCGATGCCAAAGTCGGTATTGATTCGAATGCACTGTACCGCCTGCCTGAAGTTGCTGCTTTACGTGATAAATCACAAGAAAATGAGCGTGAACTGAAAGCATCTGAATTTGACCTGAACTACGTTGCTTTAGAGGGCAATATTGGTTGTATGGTCAATGGTGCCGGTCTTGCGATGGCAACTATGGACATTATCAAGCTTTATGGTGGTCAACCAGCTAACTTCCTGGATGTAGGTGGTGGTGCAACCAAAGAGCGTGTCATCGAAGCATTTAAAATTATCTTGGCAGATTCTTCTGTACAAGGTGTCTTGATTAATATTTTTGGTGGAATTGTACGTTGTGACATGATTGCTGAGGCAATTATTGCAGCGGTTCAGGAGGTAAATGTCACTGTACCTGTAGTCGTTCGTCTTGAAGGGAACAATGCAGAGCTTGGTGCCAAGTTACTGGATGAATCTGGTTTGAAATTGATTTCTGCAAATGGCTTGGCCGATGCTGCAGAAAAAATTGTTGCTGCAGTAAAAGCTTAAGGAGTATCACAATGAGCGTATTAATTAATAAAGACACCAAAGTTTTAGTCCAAGGCTTTACAGGCAAGAACGGTACATTCCACTCTGAACAGGCTATTGCCTACGGCACTAAAGTTGTTGGTGGAGTAACACCGGGTAAAGGTGGTCAATCACATCTGGATCTGCCAGTATTTAATACTATGCGTGAAGCGGTGCAAGAAACTCAAGCTGATGCTTCTGTGATTTATGTGCCTGCACCTTTTGTCCTCGATTCTATTGTAGAAGCTGTTGACTCAGGTATTGAGCTGATTGTTGTGATTACTGAAGGCGTACCAACACTGGATATGCTAAAAGCTAAACGTTATCTGGAAACCAATGGTAATGGTACGCGTCTGATCGGTCCAAACTGTCCGGGTATCATTACGCCAGGCGAGTGTAAGATCGGGATTATGCCGGGTCATATTCATCAGCCAGGTAAGATCGGCATTATCTCACGTTCAGGTACTTTGACTTATGAAGCGGTTGCACAAACCACTAAATTAGGTCTTGGACAGTCAACCTGTATCGGAATCGGTGGTGATCCGATTCCAGGCATGAACCAGATTGATTGCTTGAAACTGTTCCAGGAAGACCCGCAAACTGAAGCCATTATCATGATTGGTGAAATTGGCGGTACTGCGGAAGAAGAAGCGGCTGAGTATATTCAATCGCATGTGACCAAGCCAGTGGTAGGATATATCGCCGGTGTAACAGCACCGAAAGGTAAGCGTATGGGTCACGCAGGTGCCATCATTTCTGGCGGTAAAGGAACTGCTGAAGAGAAGTTTGCAGCCTTTGAACGCGCGGGAATGGCGTATACACGTAGTCCTGCAGAATTGGGTTCAACCATGCTTGAGGTTTTGAAAGAAAAAGGTTTGGCTTAATTTATTAAGCTGATAAAAAGCCCTCAATATTGAGGGCTTTTTTATAATTGCTGCAAAAGGAGATTAAAGTCTAACTAAATGATAATTCGAAAATTGAGTATTTAGTTATCTATACCAGCTTTAGCTTTCAGGCTTTGAGTCATCCCATTGATGTCACCACCCTGAATGCCTAATTCATTCATCAGGCTATCAATCAAAGGTGCCTGGCTACGATAACGCAAAGCACTATTCACCACCTGATCGGAGAGGGCAACATTGCTACCTTCATGATGGGCATCTGCCTGACAAGAGCCCGCATGTGTGCCATGTAAACCATTCACTTGCAGAATCTTGATGTCATCAATGTTTTCCATCGGCTTAACACTTTCACGAATGATTTCAGGTAAGTATTTCAGCATGGCTAGCCGGATTTGCATTTCCACCTGTTCAGATGACAGTACATTATTTGCTTCATTCACTGCGCGAGTACCTTCAGCATCGACTTGATACTGTTTCTCCATCGCTTGAGCAAGTAATACTTTGGCATCCGCTTCACCTTTAGCTTTCAGGCGAACTTTTTCAGCTTCGGCTTCAGCGGCAATACGAACCGCTTCTGCATCATCAGCTGCTGCCTGTTTGCCAGCTTCAGCTGCAACGGTAATGGCAATTGCATCTTTCTCAGCCTGTTCTTTGGCTGCAACCAGTTCAACTGCTTTTTGACGTTCAGCTTGCTGGATCTGACGGACGGTAACGACTTCTTCTTCCGCTTTAACCGCTTGAGCACGTGCCTGATCAGCTAAAGCTTTGGCTTCAGATTCAGCACGTGATTTTTCTGCAATCGCAATTGCACGATCCTGTTCAGCCAGTTCAATCGTTTTCTTCTGTTCAACTTGGGCTTTTTGAATAAGCTGGGCTTTCTGAATGTTTTCATTTTCAACATCACGAGCCGCCAAAATGCGTTTCAGTTCTACTTCACGTTCAGCAGCAATACGAGCTTCTTCCGCTTCACGTTTTTTTGCAGCTTCCTGAGCTGCAATTTCAGCTAACTGTTCAGCGCGGCGAATCGAAATTTCACGTTCCTGTTGCAGCTTGGCATATTCTTCTTCACGGATAATTTGTAGACGTGCTTGCTCGGCTTCCAGATTTTTGGCTTTAATGGCCAGATCTGTATCCTGTTCAATATGATTACGCTTACGGCGACGATCTTCAATCGTTTCAGTGAGTTTGGTCAAACCTTCAGCATCGAACGCATTTTGTGGATTGAAATATTTAAAGCCAGTTTGATCTAAGCCAGTTAAAGAAACAGTTTCCAGTTCCAGACCATTTTTGTGCAGATCTTCAGATACCACTTGCTGTACTTTTTGTACGAAGTCGACCCGTTTTTCATGTAATTCTTCCATGGCCATTTCAGCGGCAACGGCGCGTAAAGAGTCGACAAATTTCCCTTCAACCAGATTCTTTAATTCATTTGGCGACATGGTCTTTTGACCAAGAGTTTGTGCTGCCGTAGCAATCGAATCAGCCGTTGGTTTCACACGTACATAGAATTCAGCCATGACATCGACACGCATGCGATCACGGGTAATCAGCGCCTGATCATCGGCACGACGGACTTCCAGACGCAAGGTATTCATATTGACTGGAATGATTTCATGTAGCACCGGTAGCACCAAAGCCCCGCCGCCTAAAATCACTTTTTCACCACCCCAACCGGTACGTACAAAGGAAATCTCTTTACTGGAACGACGGTATAAACGCGCAATGATTAATCCGAAGGTGACTAGGCCAACGAATATAATCCCCGCAATAATCAAAACATTATATAAATCAAAATTTAGCATTGTTATAAAGTCTCTTTGGGCAAGCTTAATTTTTATAGGAAATTGGTTTAATTAAAGTTCAATAGCCTGAAAGCCATTTTTAGTTTTTTGAGTCAAAACCACTGTCTGACCTTGATTAAATATTTCATTGCGTTCAGGTTCGACCAGCACATAATGGGTCTTACCATGCTGATCCTGAACTTTGGCCTGAGCAGGGGAGTTAGCTTTGGCATCTCCCAGAATAATCGTGGCGGTTCGTCCGATCAGTTCATCGCTATAGATCGCGATGGTTTCATCCTGAGGCAGAATTTTGGCAGCAAGCACGGACAGCCCACGTACAATCGGCATGCATAAAAATAAACAGGCAGGGGAAATAATCCATGCATTTAAAAGCTGACTGGTAAATCGTTCGAACAGGCCTTGGATCAATAAACCGCTCAGACCATAACTGGTCAGGAAAATAATGAGCCAGATAAAGAGAGGCAGGCGACCCAGATAAAGCCAGTCGAATACTTTATTGAACAGGCCGGTCTGCTGATCAATACCTACTTCCGGATGAAGCGGTTCTTCAGGCAGAAATTGTTCGAACATATTCTGGGAACCACCTCCCAGCATCAGCAAGACACATTCCAAGGCAGCAAACATCAGCATCAGGCTTAAACTGATACTAAATACAATGTTGGAAGGATGAATGAACAGTTCCCACATGAGTTTCTGTCTCTAATTATGGTTTTATAGAAATTTTATGACCCTGTTAAAGATAACAGTTATTAATAAAATTGTAAGCAAAAAACAACAAAAATCCCAATCGGGATAGCTTGATAAAATCCAAAATTTAACAATATGTGATGCGTTTTTCTTAGCTGCAAATAAATGTCGACTATTTTATAGGTGGGCGAATCTGAGGTTTTATCTCAAGAATAGAAAAGCAATTGATATACGTCTGCTTTTCTATTCCTATGTAGATGTATAAAAGCATTAAAGGATGGCGGTCTGGATACGGACTTTCATTTCTAGGGCTTGTTGCAGGATATAGTTCTTCATCCATTGCACCTGTTCGCCCATTGGATTGGTTTTTACTGCAGTCTCCAGAAATTTAAGTTCAGGCTGATTAAATAGTTGTTCATCGAGAGCCTGTTCCAATGCCTGAGTATTTGCAGACAAAGGAAGGGCCACCAAGAAAAAGGCTTTAGGATAGTTATAGAAAGCATAAAGCAGATTGAAAGCTTTTTGATCACTTCTCAGATTGCCGGCACCTATTTCGTAACCTGCCTGCTGGTTGCTATAAGTCATACCGAGCAGGTATTCCCATTGACCGTTCAGCTTACGCAGGCCAAACTGCATGCCAATCTGATCCGCGGTCAATTCATGCTGGATATAAATGTTTAAAGGACTGCCATCTTCAGTATAGGGTTCCTGAAGAACCAAAATATGTTGCTGGTGCTGGTAAATAAAACCGGCAAGTTTTGCCTGTTCCAGACAGGATTTTAAAGTATCTAAATCAAATTCGTTATAAGGCATACATAGTTTATAAATTGGAAGAACTAATCCTACTCTAATTTTTTTTCACCACGATGTGAACTGTCCGTTTAGATGATTAATATATCATTTCATTGCTAAAAGTAATCTTCCAGAGTGCTTTGACTAAACAATCAATTGTCTTTATTTAGCTAAGCTATCAGATTCATAAAAACTGATAGTTGATATTAGTGAATTTTTATATGACGTTTTAATATATGAATATCACAAAACAAGCAATCGTTATGAAAAGTTAATCACTATAATGAATATAAATTTTATAAAGTGTAATAAGTACACGTGTAATACGCAGGTTGTCCATGTCATTAAATGAGGAAAGACTTACTCATCTTAAACAGCTTGAAGCTGAGAGTATTCACATCATTCGCGAAGTTGCTGCCGAGTTTGAAAATCCGGTTATGCTTTATTCAATCGGTAAAGATTCAGCAGTCATGCTGCATTTAGCACTGAAAGCGTTTTATCCTGCAAAACTTCCATTCCCGCTACTTCATGTAGATACCGGCTGGAAATTCAAAGACATGATCAAGTTCCGTGACAACATGGCCAAAGAACATGGCTTTGATCTGATCGTGCATCAGAACAAAGAAGGTCGTGATGCGGGCGTAAACCCATTCGACTATGGTAGCTCTAAATATACTGACATTATGAAAACCCAAGGCTTGAAACAGGCACTGGATAAATATCAGTTTGATGCTGCTTTCGGTGGTGCACGTCGTGACGAAGAAAAATCACGTGCCAAAGAACGTGTTTATTCATTCCGTGACTCTAAACACCGTTGGGACCCTAAAAACCAGCGTCCAGAACTTTGGAACCTTTACAATGGTAAAGTGAACAAAGGCGAAAGTATTCGTGTATTTCCATTGTCTAACTGGACTGAGCTAGACATCTGGCAATATATCTACCTAGAAAATATCAAACTTGTTCCATTGTACTTAGCTGCTGAACGTCCAGTCGTTGAGCGTAATGGTACACTGATCATGGTTGATGATGAGCGTATGCGCCTGAATCCAGGCGAAGTGCCACAAATGAAATCGGTTCGTTTCCGTACTTTAGGTTGTTACCCATTAACGGGTGCGGTTGAATCAACTGCAACAACTTTACCGGAAATTATCCAGGAAATGCTTTTAGCGACCACATCTGAACGTCAAGGCCGTATGATCGATCATGACGAAGCAGGTTCGATGGAAAAGAAAAAGCAGGAAGGTTACTTCTAAGAATCTTAAGAAATCTCCTCCTAAGAATCTCCTTGCGCAGCAGTGCTGCTCACCCTCTTTACCAAAGAGGGGCTTAAAAAAGCGGAGGAAAGTCCTCCTTTAGTAAAGGAGGATTTAGGTGGATTTGAAGATTAGAAACGATTTCAACGTATTTGTGGAGCTATGAGCGATGTCTCACCAATCAGAACTTATTAGCCAAGATATTTTGGCTTATTTGAAACAGCACGAAAATAAAGACTTATTGCGTTTCCTGACTTGCGGTAATGTGGATGATGGTAAATCAACCCTGATCGGCCGTCTGCTTTATGATTCAAAACTGATTTATGAAGATCAGCTGCAAGCCGTGACTCGTGACTCTAAAAAAGTGGGTACTACTGGCGATGCACCTGACTTGGCGCTTCTTGTAGATGGTCTGCAAGCTGAACGTGAGCAAGGTATTACGATTGACGTGGCTTACCGTTATTTCTCTACTGAAAAACGTAAGTTCATCATTGCCGACACCCCAGGGCACGAACAGTACACTCGTAACATGGCAACTGGTGCGTCTACTGCGGATCTTGCAATTATCCTGATCGATGCGCGTTACGGTGTTCAGACTCAAACACGTCGTCACTCATTTATTGCGAGCCTTCTAGGTATTCGTAATATTGTGGTTGCAGTGAACAAAATGGACTTGGTTGAATTCTCTGAAGCACGCTTCAATGAAATTCAGGCTGAGTACAACAAGTTCGTGGATCAGCTGAGCGATCGTAAACCTGAAAATATTGTATTCACGCCAATTTCTGCATTGAACGGTGATAATGTTGTAAACAAATCACCAAATACGCCGTGGTACCAAGGTCAGACCTTAATGGAGACTTTGG
This sequence comes from Acinetobacter sp. YH12072, assembly GCF_013419565.1. Taxonomy (NCBI): domain Bacteria; kingdom Pseudomonadati; phylum Pseudomonadota; class Gammaproteobacteria; order Moraxellales; family Moraxellaceae; genus Acinetobacter; species Acinetobacter sp. YH12072. Next base: position 55,439 of record NZ_VOZV01000021.1, read on the forward strand.
AAACTGTAGAAATTACACGTAATACCAGCAAAGACGAATTCCGTTTCCCAGTTCAGTACGTTAACCGTCCTAACCTCGACTTCCGTGGTTTCTGCGGTACCATCGCACTGGGTGAAGTGAAAGTTGGCGATGAAATTGTTGCGCTGCCATCTGGCAAGAAATCAACAGTAAAAGAAATCGTGACTTTTGACGGTAATCTGGATCATGCTGTTGCAGGTCAGGCGATTACATTAACACTGAACGATGAAATTGATATTTCACGTGGTAACGTGTTGGTGAAAGCTGGCGAACAACCACTGATTTCACGTTCTGCACGTGCGTCTGTAGTGTGGATGAACGATCAACCGCTCGTGGTTGGCAAACTTTATAATGTGAAGTTTGGTACTCAAACTATTCCAGCGAAAGTTGCGAAAATTAACTACCGTACCAATGTCAATACATTGGAAAAACTACAAGTAGAGCAGCTGGATCTGAATGCAATTGCTGATGTGACCATCGAATTTGATGCGCCAGTGGTATTTGACCGTTATCAAGACAGCCGTTACACCGGTTCATTCATTTTCATCGACCGTCTAAGCAACGTGACTGTTGGTGCGGGTATGGTTGAAGCTGCAGTGGAATGGACTGCACACAATGAACCTGTAACTGCTGAAGCACGTGCTGCACGTTTGGGTCAAAAACCTGCTGCGGTGACAGTAACTGCAAAAGCACTGGAAAATGCTCAAGCACTTGAAAGCCTGTTGATTCAACAAGGTGTGGTTGCAATTGCGAAAGCGGGTCTAACTGCTGAACAGGTTGCACTTGTACGTGAAACTGGTGTGGTGGTGATTACTGACCTTGCAGAAGGTACAGATGTGACTTACGCACAAGAAGCAGTTGAAGAACTTGCTGAGAAAATTGTGGAATTGATTCGTCTATAAGACTAGATTGATTCCTAGAAAGACCCGCTTATCAGCGGGTTTTTCTTTTTTTTTAATCAGTTAATATTGTAAGATACCAAATTAAATTTATATTTTTTAGGATTTTCTAGTGACAATAGAAACAATAATAGCAACAGAATTGAATCCTTCAGGTTTAGATAATGCTTTGATTGACTACATCAACTCTTATGATAAAGAGTTAGGATTGGAAGATGGCGTTTTATACTACGGATTTCCGGTTTTTAAAAATTATGAAGAGCAAATAATAAAAACAAATTTTTTATTGGTATCAAAAAAAATAGGTGTCCTACTATTATCTACATCGACAGACCATCAAATTGAAGAAAAGTATGAAGCTTTAGAAGAAACCTTTAGCCATGTGGATAGTATGTTAGTTAAAAGTGCCACACTTCGAACTAGAAATGGTAAGAAAGGCCGTAAATTAGTTTTTGAAATAGATGCACAAGTGTTATGTGAGGGATATTCGGGTTCACAAGATGTGCTTAATTCATTAGAAAATTTAAGCGATTTTATAAAAGAAAAAAATGAAGAATTAACAGATGAGCATTTGAATGAAATACGCTCAATTTTGGAAGGTGCAAAAGCTCTATCAAAGCCTTCAAAAAGAACCGCTATTGTTGAAGATGAAAAAAATAAACTTAATATATTAATTAAATTAGAAGATGAAATTATAAATTTTGATGCTGAGCAAAGAAAAGTAGCGATAAATTTGATTAATGGACCACAGCGAATTAGAGGATTGGCTGGATCTGGTAAAACAATTATTTTAGCAATGAAAGCTGCCTATATTCATCTACAATATCCAAATAAAAAAATATTATTTACATTTTATACAAAAAGCTTATATGTCTTGATTAAAGAGGTGATAGGTAAATTCTATAGACATTTTGCTAGTAGTGATCCGGATTGGAGCAATATTGATATTCTCCATGCTTGGGGTGGGTATAAAGTTGATGGAGTTTATTTTAATAGTGCAATTGAAAATGATACTCTTCCGATCTCATTAGATAAAGCAAAAAGCTTTAATAATTATGATCCCTTTAAATATGTTTGTAGCCAAATAATTAATAATGATATTAAACAAAAATATGATTATATATTAATTGATGAGGCACAAGATTTGCCAGATGAGTTCTTTAGACTATGTTATAAATTATTAAAAGGAAATACCGCAGCGGAAAAAAATATTGTATGGGCTTACGATGATTTGCAAACTATTTTTAATATTTATACAAGAACGCCAAAAGAACTTTTTGGAACTGATACTCAAGGAAAAGCATTAATAGATTTAAATCTCTTAGCTAGAAATTTATCTTGGGGACAAAAAAATGATCTAGTTTTGCATAAGTGTTATAGAAACCCACTGCCAATTCTAGTTACTGCTCATGCACTAGGCTTTGGTTTATATGATAAACCTGTACAAATTTTAGAGAATTTAGATCATTGGAAAGATGTTGGCTATGAGTTAGAAAGTGGAACTTATCAAGAGGGCAATGATGTGGTGCTTTCAAGAAATCCTGAAAATAGCCCATTATCTATTAATGAATATCAAACAAAAAGTGATTTGTTAAAAACTTTTGTTGCGGAAAATATTAATCAAGAAGTCGAATTTATAAAAACAGAAATTGAATACTTCTTAAGTGAAGGGTTGAAGCCAGAAGATATAATGGTAATTTCATTAGATGATAGAAATGCAAAAAATTATTTTAGAAATCTATCATCAAAATTAAGTGATATAGGTATTTTAACAAATAATGTATTAACAACCTACTCAGAAAATCCACCTTTTAAAATTGAGAAAATGGTTACATTGTCAACTGTTCATCGAGCGAAAGGTAATGAAGCCGCATGTGTTTTAGTCTTAGGTATTGATGCTATGTATCAAGCAAAAGATTATAGAAGAACTAGGAATAAAATTTTTACAGCTTTTACAAGAACTAAGGCTTGGTTGAGAGTATCAGGCATTGGGCAGCATGCTAGACATTTTGAAAATGAAATCAATATTAGTCTAGAAAACTCACCAAAGCTGATGTTTAAAGTTCCAAATAAGAGAGAGTTAGAGCATCTTCAACGCGATTTAGGTTCTAAAGCTATGCAGCTGCAATTGTTTAGAGATGAATTTAAAAAATTACAAGATGTAGGTATGACAAATCAAGAAATTGAGGAAGAAATGCAAAGATTAATGGGGGGGAGTGATGACGGATATTGATATCAATGCAAATATTCGTAAAGTTGCTTCATTGGCTGCAAATCTAAAGATTGATTTGCAGCACGGTGCTCGGGTGTCACTGCAAGTTTCAGATGAATTAAAAAAGATTGCTAGAACAAGTATTTATTACAAAGATTTATATAACCGTATAACCGATTATGCTGAATTTAACCTCATGTTAATTGATAGATCATGTTTTCAATTTTTTGAAAAAAGAAATAAATTTGGTCAACAGGAGTTACGATATGCTTATTATCCAAATCCATACAAATTTGCAGAATTTCAAAAAGAATTAAAAGATTGTAATGAGCTCTTGGAGCAAAATATATTAACTCAACAAGAGTATGAGCAATTTATTAGTGAAGCTATTTTTACTCATGACATTCCATCAATACGATATGATTATTCCCCAAGCCAATATAATAAGAATTTCCACCCAGCTTCTCATTTTCATATTGGTTTTCATTCAGAGAATAGATGGCCAATTTCAAGAGTTTTAACTCCATACACTTTTTTTCTTAAAATATTAGCAATGTACTATTCTGATGTTTGGATAGAAAATTTTGAACACTCATCAGCTATTACTTTAAATGATCTATTTCAAATTTCTAAAAATGAAAGTTATCGTGTTCCAGTAGAGTTCTTCGGTGAAGAAGATGAAAAAAGGCTTGTAGTAACTTAATTATTCTTATAGTTGATAATAGTAAAAGAGGCATTGAGGAAATTTAAAACAGTGTTAAGATATATCTTAATTAAATTTAAGATATATCTTTGTCATGTCTAAAACTCCTGATTCTGTTCTAACAGAAGAACGAGAAAACTCTCCCAAGCCCCGAAAACGCCTCTTTGAAGCAGGTGAAATGAAACTGCTGGTGCTGCATTTTATTGCCCAATCACCTAAGTATAGCTATGACATTATCAAAGAGGTGGCGGCCTTAGTTGGCGGAAACTATAAGCCGAGTACAGGTACGATCTGCCCAACAATTAACTATCTTGAAGAACAGCAATATACCCAAGTGATCATGAGTGTGGATGAACGTAAGCAATATCACATTACTGATAAAGGTCGTGAGCATCTGAAAGATAATCAGGAAACTCTACAAAGAGTTCTTAGCCGTTTTGAAACCCGTCGCCGCATTCAAGAAGATGAGCGCTATATCGATATCCATAATTCAATGGAAAGCCTGAAAGCTTCACTACGATTCAAACTGCAAAATGAACTTCGTCCAGAGCAGATCAGTGATATTGCTGCCCAGATTGAACAGGCTGCAATTAATATCCGTCAACTGTAGGAGCAGGACATGAAACAACATCTCTATGAAGTGACTGTTCAACATCTGGCTGATGCCCAAGGTAATCCATCAACCTATACTGAGGAGCTACAGTTTCAGGTGGGTAATCACGATGACATCTTTAAAATACTGGAAAAACTTCAAGCCAGTCAGTTGCTAGATGAGGAAAGTACCAAAGCATTTGTTATCGGCTTAAAACTGTTTAGTGAAGTCATGCTGGAAAATAAAGAGTTGCCACTCTTCAAGGAATTCCTGCCGCAATTTGCCCAGTTTATGAAATCCTTAAAACAGACAGTGAAAGCCCAAAGTGAAGAACAGTAAGTATTCTAAAGGTCATTTATGAAAAAGAATCTCCCAAAATTTCACCCAAAACATCTGAACTGGTTAATGCCCTTAATCCTTTCCGGCATTATGAGCGGTGCGATTTCCTGCTTTAATATGCTGCTGAATAGAGGTTGGAGCGATGCGTTTATCTCGCTATGGTTACATGCTTGGGGGCTGTCATGGCTGGTGGCATTTCCACTGATTCTGCTTGTATTGCCGCTGGTACGCAAATTCCTGATGCAGTTTGTGCAGATGTCAGATCAATCTGCTAAATAACCCGAATCGCGGATAAAAAATTGACTTGAAAAATAAGAGGACTAGAGCCATCAGTTGAGTTACCACACAAAACTTAAAACTCTAGTCCCGATGTTTAATAGTACCGAATTATTTTGCGTAATTGATGATTTCTTTCTTAAATTTGAAGCAACCTACTGGAATTTCCTTAAACAAAGTCGTCGTT
>NZ_VOZV01000022.1:0-56288 GCF_013419565.1 Acinetobacter sp. YH12072
TTAGAGGAATAGCTACTCGATATGACAAGCTCAAAAGAAATTATCAAAGTTCTGTTGCCTTAGCCTGTATATTTTTATGGCTACCGTTATAGGGTTAATTATGAACAGTAAGTGTCAACAGACCCTACTCAAAATTTAAATTAAAGTAAAAATAATGAAATTCTAATTTTCAAATAACTTTATGAATAAACTTACTGACACTTGAAATTCTTCTTTTACTTTTGAAAGATGAATAGCACTGCTATGCAAGGTAACAAAAATCTTCTGTTAGCTTGATGATACGTCCCTGTATCACAAGCCAACGGCGACATCCATGTCGCCTCATACAAATTCAATTTGGATACGTAGTTCTATTCCGATAAAATGATAAACATGACTTTAAGTCAATTCTAATTCACAATCTAAAAGTTCAGCATTTCCCCTCAATTTCAAACTGAAACAATAAATCCCGTGCTAAACTATCGAGTGGTTTTTGCAGGGACTCATTTATGCACTTTGTTCATCTTGGTATTCATACAGAATTTTCGATTACTGAATCCATCGTACGTATACCTGACTTGGTCAAAGCTGCTGCGAATGACGAGATGCCAGCACTCGCGCTGACTGACTTATCCAATCTACATGCTGCTGTTAAATTCTATAAAAAATGTTTGGATAAAGGCATCAAACCGATTCTTGGCTCTGAAATTCGTCTGAATGATGCTGAGCATCGGGTTACCCTGCTTTCCATGACCAACAAAGGCTGGCGCAACCTGACCGAACTGGTGTCTGAAGGTTATATCAGCGGCCAGCAACTGGATATTCCTTGCGTACAAAAAGATTGGATCTTGAATCAGCACGATGACATGATCGTATTGCTCGGTATGCAGTCCGATGTCGGCAAAATGCTGATTACTTCAAATCCCGATAAAGCTGAACCGCTACTGCAAGAATGGGTAGAGAAATTTGGAAATCGTGTTTATCTCGCCCTCACCCGCACTGGCCGTGCTAATGAAGATACTTTCATTGAAGAAGCGGTAAAGCTCGCAAAGAAATATAATATTGGTGTAGTTGCACATAATGATGTGCATTTTATTGCACGCGAAGACTTTGAAGCACATGAAGCGCGTGTCTGTATCGCAGATGGTTATGTGCTTGGTGATAATCGCCGTCCTAAAACCTATAGCCCTGAGCAATATTTTAAAAGCTCAACAGAAATGGCGGAACTGTTTAGCGATATTCCAACCGCGATTGAAAACACCTTCCATATCGCAAGACGTTGTAATGTCACCCTACGTTTAGGTTTCAACGACTTACCAGATTACCCAATTCCTGAAGGCCATACTATTGACACCTACTTCGCACATTTATGTGAAGAAGGTTTAGAAGAACGCCTGAATTTCCTGTATCCACCAGAAAAACGTGAAGAAGACTGGCCTTTAATCCGTCAGCCTTATGATGAACGTCTGGCGTTTGAAATCAAAATTATTCTGGATATGGGCTTCCCAGGGTACTTCTTGATCGTCATGGACTTCATTCAATGGTCCAAAGGAAATGGCGTACCGGTAGGTCCGGGCCGTGGTTCAGGTGCGGGTTCCCTCGTAGCCTATAGTTTGAAAATTACCGATCTTGATCCTCTGCGCTATGACCTGCTGTTCGAACGTTTCTTGAACCCGGAACGTGTTTCGATGCCCGACTTTGACGTCGATTTCTGTATCGCTGGTCGTGACCGCGTGATCGACTATGTGGCACGGACTTATGGCCGTGATGCGGTATCGCAGATTGCGACTTTCGGTACCATGGCGGCCAAAGGTGCGATTCGTGACGTGGCACGTGTATTGGGTAAATCGTATGGTCTGGCCGATCGTATTTCCAAACTGATTCCCACCAAACCTTTGGGTTTAAGTCTGGAAGAATCTCTGGAAGCAGAACCACAGCTGAAGGATATCGTCACCAATCCATCAAATCCAGATTATGATGATGCTTCTGAAATCTGGGAAATGGCACTTAAGCTTGAAGGCATTACCCGTAACACCGGTAAACACGCCGGTGGTGTAGTGATTGCACCGACCAAGCTGACCGACTATTCAGCCGTGATGTGTGATGCGGATGGTACAGCACGTGTCGCTCAATTTGATAAGGATGATGTCGAAGCTGCCGGTCTAGTGAAATTCGACTTCTTGGGTCTACGTAACCTGACCGTTATTGAAGATGCCATCAAGCACATCAATGCACGCCCAGACGTGACCGAACCGGTGAATATTTCCTATATTCCGCTGGATGACAAGCCAGCCTATAACATCTTCGCGACGGCGAATACCACCGCGGTATTCCAGTTTGAATCCGTCGGCATGAAAAAGATGTTGAAGGAAGCACGTCCTAGCAAGTTCGAAGAAATTATCGCCTTCGTATCGTTATATCGTCCGGGTCCAATGGATCTGATTCCTGACTTTATCCATCGTATGCATGGTGGCGAGTTTGAATACCTGCATCCATTACTGGAAAAGGTATTAGAGCCGACTTACGGGATCATGGTATACCAAGAACAGGTAATGCAGTCGGCACAGTTCTGTGCCGGCTATAGCTTGGGTGGTGCGGACTTACTTCGTCGTGCGATGGGTAAGAAAAAACCTGAAGAAATGGTCAAGCAGCGTAAGATCTTCATTGAAGGTGCTGCGAAAAAAGATATCGATGAAGCAACGGCGAACCATATCTTCGACTATATGGAAAAATTCGCAGGCTATGGCTTTAACAAATCGCATGCTGCAGCCTATGCACTTGTCGCCTATCAAACAGCTTGGTTGAAAGCGCATTATCCTGCTGAATTCATGTCAGCGGTGATGACCTCGGAAATGCAGAACACTGATAACGTGGTGTTCCTGATTGATGATTGCCGTCATAACGGACTGGAAGTATTACCACCATCGGTGAATATGTCGATTTACCAGTTCCATGCCAGTGATCCAAAAACCATTGTTTATGGTTTGGGTGCGATTAAAGGCGTCGGTGAAGCGGCAATGCAGTCCGTGATTGAATCACGTCAGAAAGAAGGTCCATATAAAGACCTGTTTGACTTCTGTCACCGTATTGACCTGAAGAAAATCAACAAACGTACGCTCGAAGCCTTGATCCGTGCGGGTGCACTAGATTGTCTAGGCATTGAACGTGCTGACCTAATGGCACAATTGCCTGAAGCGGTACAAGCTGCGGATCAGGCGCGTCAGAACCGTGAAACCGGGATCATGGATCTGTTCGGGGAAGTTGAAGAAGTCCAACGTAAACCTGCCAAACCGGTGAAACCTTGGTCAGATGAAGTTCGTCTGAAAGGTGAAAAAGATACCTTAGGTCTATACCTGACTGGTCACCCAATTGATGTATATCGTAATGAACTAAAAGCTTTTGTACCTTGTCAGATCAATGAATTAACCCCAACCCGTCGTGGTGTAACGACTGTGTTTGCCGGTCTGGTAGTCGATGTCGCTAACTTCCCGAACCGGATGATGGTGACATTAGATGATGGTACGGCACGTATCGAAATTTCCACCAACCATGAACGCTTCCAGCGCTTTAAAGACATCGTTCAGGTCGATAAAGTGGTAGTGATTGAAGGTGAAATCTACGAACGTGAAGGTTTTGACCGTCCACTCGGTCGTTTAACTAAGGCCTTTAGCCTGAATGAAATCCGTCAGAAACGTGCTAACAGCATCAAGATTACCTTGCAAGCTGAACATTACAGCAAAACCCTCAGCCGTGACTTGCAGCAGATTCTAGTGCCATATACCAATGTGGACATGAGCACGCATATTCCCGTGATTCTATATCTGGATTATGGCTATGCCACGGCCGAACTGCATCTGGGTTTAAGCTGGAAAGTTGCGCCGCTGGATGATCTTCTCGCCAAGCTGCGTGATTATTTTGGCAAGACTGCGCTCTATATCGAGTATCAGGTGAAGTCTAAAGCTGCACGTGCCGTATCTTATGAACAAGCCAAGCCGGTCGAGGTTCCGCCTCCACCTGCTGACATGAGTATGGACGATGCTCTGGCACAATATGAAGCTGAATCTCAGCCGCAGTATTCATAAATCTCCCATTTTAATATATCCAAACTGGAATCATCATGAGTCAAATTGACAATGCTGCTGTTTCAGCACATCTCTCTCATGTGCGTATTGTCATGGTTAATACTACCCTGCCTGCCAATATTGGTAGTGCCTTACGTGCCATGAAAACCATGGGCCTGTGCAAGCTGGTTCTGGTTGCGCCTAAAACCTACCCACATCCGGACATTGATGCCCTAGCTGCAGGTGCAACCGATCTGATCGAGCAGATTGAAATCGTAGAAACGCTAGAAGAAGCCATTAAGGATTGCCAGATCGTCTTTGGGACCAGTGCGCGTAGCCGCACCATTCCATGGCCTTTACTAGATGTCCGTCCAGCGGCAGAAAAAGCACTTTCTGCTGTGGTGCAAGAAAAACAGGAAATTGCGATTCTGTTTGGCCGTGAAGACCGCGGTCTGACCAATGAAGAACTGGCAATGGCGAATTATCACTTAACCATTCCTGTGAATACGGATTATGGTGTTTTGAATGTTGCTCAAGCCATTCAGGTGATCTGCTATGAACTGCGTATGGCAGCACTGGATCAGGTTGAACACCCACGTGATCCAAAAGCCACCATGCAAGTCATTGATGGCATTGAAATGGAATGGGATGAACCACTGGTGACCCATGAACAGATGGAACAGTTCTACCCGCATCTGGAAAAAATGCTGGCAGAAATTGAATTTATGGATCCAAAAAACCCACGATTACTTCCTTTACGCTTGCGTCGCCTTTTCGGACGTATACAATTAGATCGTATGGAATATCACTTACTTCGTGGTATTTTCACTCGTGTTCAGGCACTGAATAACGGCACCTGGAAAAAATCTTCCCATACATCACAACAGGATGAGGATCAAAACTAATGCTAAAACAGCTCAAAGAAGATATCCAAGCTGTCTTTGCGCGCGATCCTGCAGCACGCAATACCTTAGAAGTCTTAACCACCTACCCTGGCATCCATGCACTGATTATGCATCGCATGGCACATGAGCTATGGAAAAAAGACTGTAAAGGTACAGCGCGTGTTTTGTCCTCTTTTAGCCGTTTTGCAACAGGTATCGAAATTCACCCAGGTGCCAAGATTGGTAAACGTTTTTTCATTGATCATGGCATGGGCGTTGTGATTGGTGAAACTGCGGAAATTGGCGATGATGTCACCTTGTATCATGGTGTGACTTTGGGTGGTACCACCTGGAATAAAGGCAAGCGTCACCCGACTCTGGAAGATGGTGTTGTTGTTGGTGCAGGTGCTAAAATCCTGGGGCCATTCACGGTAGGTAAAAATGCCAAGGTTGGTTCCAATGCTGTGGTTACCAAAGCAGTTCCGCCGAATACCACAGCGGTCGGCAATCCTGCCCGATTTATTACCAAAGACCAGCCAAAAGAGGATGCTGAAGCACGTCGTCGTGATTATGCGGAAAGCATTGGTTTCCAGCCTTATGCAACTACACAGGATCAGACAGACCCGATTCTAGAAGGTATGCGTGTTCTACTTGACCGTATTCAACAAAATGAAAAACGCATGAATACACTGTGCAACCGCCTGTCTCTGCTTGACCCGACTTTTAAGAAAAACCAGTTAAATGAACAGCCGTTTAGCAAGGAAGAACTTAAAATTCTGGAAGATGCGCGCCGTGAGTGCGAAGCACAAACCAGTCAGTCCAAGGCCTGACTATAAATCGTAATTCTTTTGTAACACGCATTTGCTTGCATGATCGCAGCACTTTTCATAGACTGACGATCATGCATTTTTTGAATAGATGTTTTAAAAAATAACATGAATGGACGGATATTATGACCTTGAAGCCCTTAGCAATTGCTTGCTTAGCTTTTACCATGACGGCGTGCTCTATGGCACCGACCTCAAGCAAACAAGAACAGAAACCAGCTGATCAGGTAGTTTTTGTTGAACCTGAACTTACTCCGCCATTTTATGCTTTAAATCCATTTAACTATAACGAACCACCTCCATTTGAAGTTCATTTGCAAAAAGCCGCTGCGCAGCCAGTGACGAAAATGGTGGTCACTGATCCTAAAGATCCGTCTAAACAGTTAACCCTAGATGTGAACAAGCTGATCATCCCGATGGTGGATAGCAATACACGCAGTATGCGTTATGCAGCACTTGCCAATGAAAATGAAATCGACATTACCGAAATCGATGATTTCTTGCAGATGGTAGAAGGTAAAGCGCGTCATTATCCACCCCGCTTTAGCGACCGTCAGGAACGCCGTGGTTTTGAAGCAAAACTTCGCGAAGTTTCTCAACAGCTGGATACTTTGGCTTCACGTCCGAATGCTTCATTTGATGTCTTAATGCGTGCATTTAAGGCCAGCGTGATGGCACGTAATCTTGATTTGGGTTCTATCTATACCACCAAATCAATGACCTATGCACAGCGCATTCTTCGTATTAACCAGGATGATGCTGAAGCAAACTTCTGGTTCGGTTTTGGTCTGTCTGAAGGTGGTGGTCACCGCGAAGCAATTCAGTATCTGGACAAGGCAATGCAGGCAGGTGTTCAAGAAGCTTATTTATCTGCGGCAAATAACTACATTGCCATGGAGAATAAAAAGAACGCTGTTCAGGTTCTGAATAATTACAAAATTAAATATCCGCAAGAAGCTGAAGTCGCTGATCGTCTGATTCAGGAAATTGAAAAACAGGGTCGCTGGAACGTATGGCAAGTCATGCAAACAGCCGCTCCTGCACCAACAACCCCTGCGCCTACACCAGCACAATAAGCTATATTTCAGATTCATAATATTACAAATAGACCGCTCCGGCGGTCTATTTTTATGGGAAAAAATTAGTAAAATACAAAGCATTATCAAGCTTTATAATTTTAAATGAGTGTTCAAAGTCTTTATGCACGAGAAAATAAATAAGATAGCATTACTTTGCACTGTACTCATGACAGCTGTACTGAGTGGCTGTCAGGTGGTGAGTGTTAAAGAGCAGGCTATTAATGTCACCATCAATAATGAACGCGATAGCATTCTTACACGCGATAAGTTGAGTGAAGCCAGTCTGAATGTCCTGTCCATGACCGGACGTGAAGCACAAGTCTGTGAAAATAATCCAGAAGAATGTGTGAAAGAGCTACAAGAAATTCCACAGATTCTGGATGAGCAATTACTTTCAACATCGAGTGAATTATATCTAGCTAAATCACTCCAGCTTGGTAAATCGGCTGAATGTAAAACCAGTGCTCTGGCTAAGACCCGATCTGAAGAAAAACAGCAACTGCAAACCCAGAACCTGCAAAAATGTCAGGAACAGCAGTTACAAATGCTGGATAAAAGTATCCGCTACAGTTATGCCTATCTGTTTCAGACTGAACGTGCACCACAGGACCGGATCTTCGACAACCGACAAGTTCAGATTCGTGACTTTTATAACCTGGCAATTGCTCATTTAATCCAGATCTACGCGGAACGTTATAAAACTAAAGAAGCCGGTCAACGTCTGCAGGTTGGCAACAGCGTCTATACCATTAATCTGGACAATTTCCCCCAGCTCAAGAATCAGCCAATTGAACAGTTAATGTCGACCTATAACATGAACTTCTCTGGTCTGCGCTCGATTACCCGTCGTGACGGTTTCGGCTCTGAGTTTCTAGTGGTCTTGCCAGAAGAAGAAATTTCCAAAAAAGATAAAAAATATCTGGTCGATCCACTAAATCACCAATATCAAAATGGCATAAATCCTTTTATTCATTCAGCACGTTATCTGGCAACCACGATTACCGCCATTCCAGAATCAGCAAACTCTGTAGAACAGATCCTGAATAACAGCAACTTCCATTTAAAACTTTATGACCCGTATAAATATGACAAGATTAAAGTTGCCAATAAGGAATATGCTTTAGCGGCAAACTTTTCAGCGCCTTATGGGCTATGGCTGGCAGAAAACAATCTGGGACGCGCAGCTTATCTGACACTGATCAATCGTGACGATAATCTGGTCATGCCGCATCTGTTTATGCTGGAACCTTACAATCCAAATAAGAAGGTTTTATTGCTGATTCATGGTTTGGCCAGCAGCCCGGAAGCCTGGATTCGTTTAACGAATGATATTATGGGTGATCCGGTCTTAAGAGAAAATTTCCAGGTGTGGCAGGTCTTCTACTCAACCAACATGCCTATTCTGGAAAGCCGTTTCCAGATTAATGCGCTGCTTCAACAAGGTTTCGCGCGTATTAGCAATAATGCACCAGCCAAAAAAGAAGCTGTACTGGTCGGACACAGTATGGGTGGTGTCATTGCCCGTCTATTGGTGAGTGATGCAGATATTACCGAGCCCGCTTTTAATATTGTAAAAGATTCAAAGCTGACCAAGTTCCGGGACAATCCACTCTTTAAAGCGCGTTTCAAAATGCAGCCTGTTCCGAATTTCAGTCGTGCTATTTTCCTGGCAGCACCGCATAAAGGGACCGATTATGCAGATCGCTGGCATACCAAATTGGCACGTAAAATTATTCGTGTGCCGAGTGCCTTTTTGGGTGCATTTGCCGATACTGTCCAAGGTGAAATTGGCTTAAGTGATTTTCTGCATGAAGTTGGTCGTGACCTGATTCAGAATGGGCCGAGTGATCTTAGTAAGAAATCAAAATTCACGGCACTGACTAAAGATATTAATCCGGCACCAGGTTTCAAATTTCACTCGATTATTGGCAACAATACAGATAGCGATGATGAAAATATTATGACTGATGATGTCGTCGCTTATCAGAGTGCATATCTTGAAGGTGCGGCTTCCAATAAAATTATCAAAGGTGGACATTCCGTTCAGGAAACTCCCGAGGCTGTACTGGAACTCCGCCGCCTTCTCAGATTACATCTGGTCGACCTGGGATTGTATGATTCTGATTAAATTTTGATAAGCGATATAAAAAAGCTGCCTATCGGTGGCTTTTTTTATGGGCAACCCATGTATCAATACCCTTTTATTCTTTATATCGACTAAGTCCGTACAAATACAGATTCCTGCGGATTTATGTTTCTTTCTAAAAATTAAATTTGTTAGACTTGAGACAATTATTTTTGACATTCAAACCAGTCTTTACAGGATTTTAGCTTAGGCTATTTTCCAGGTTTTCCGAGGATAGTGTTTCGGAAAAAGATTTCGGTTTTGCTTTATATATTTAAAGGATTTTTTCTTAATGACCAGTTCAGAACTTGTGGCTGATCTCTCTAGCTTAACGCCCATGATGCAGCAATACATGTCGGTCAAAATGCAGCATCCACACTCATTGATGTTCTATCGCATGGGTGATTTCTATGAACTGTTCTTTGAAGATGCCCATAAGGCCGCCAAAATTTTAGGCATTACCCTGACCCATCGCGGTAAAGCCAATGGTCAGCCAATTCCGATGGCCGGTGTACCTTTCCATGCTGCTGAAGGATATCTGGCTCGTCTGGTAAAAAAAGGCGAAACGGTGGTGATCTGCGAGCAGATCGGTGAAGTGACTGGTAAAGGTCCAGTTGAACGTGGGGTCGTCCGAATTATCACTCCCGGGACTTTAACTGATGATGCCTTATTAGGTGCGCATCAAACCTCCAACCTGGTTGCTCTGTGTGTTCAACACCAACAAATCGGAATTGCACTTCTCGACCTGAGTGCGGGTTTATTTAAAGTCCAGCAAATCGATTATGACTTAAGTCAGTTAGCCATTGAGTTGGCACGCCTGATGCCAAGCGAAATTGTGATTGATGAAAATCTGCAAGATCAAGCTCTGGTAAAACACTTAAAACAACAACTAGATGTTCCAATCAGTAAACGTCCGAATGTCGACTTCAACCAGAACAATGCCCAGAAGACCTTATGCGACCAGTTTGCAGTAAGTACACTTTCAGGTTTCGGAATTGATCATCTGCCTTTGGCCAAAGCTGCTGCGGCTGCATTGATTCACTATGCTAAAGAAACCCAGAAAACGGCTTTACCGCATATCCGAACCATTCAACTGGAACAAAGTTCAGACTTTATTGCACTGGATCCAGTCACCCGTCGCAACCTCGAATTGATTGAGCCTTTATTTGAACATGGCACTTCATTGTTTCAGCTGATCAATGACTGTCAGACCGCTATGGGTGGCCGTCTGCTTAGCCGCACCCTGATGCAACCGCTTCGTGATACTGCGATACTGGATGAGCGACTGGATGCGACACAGGCATTGCTTGAAGGTTTCCATGAATCGCCAGTCCGTCTTGTCTTAAAAGAAATCAGTGATATTGAACGTGTACTCAGCCGTATCGCTTTAGGTAGTGCTCGTCCACGCGATCTGGTTCAATTACGTCAAGCTTGTGCACAGATTCCATTTTTACGCCATGCGTTACAACCGCTGTTAAGTCAGCAGAATTCGAAATTATTGCAACAGCTGAATGAAGAACTGGGCGATTTTCATGGCCTGCATCAGCGCCTGATGTCAGCTATTGTTGAAAATCCGCCGGTACTGCTACGTGATGGCAATGTCATTGCAGAAGGTTTCGATAGCGAGCTGGATGAGCTGCGTAAAATCCGTGATCATGCCGGCCAGTTCCTGATTGATCTGGAAATTAAGGAACGGGAGCAAAGTGGCATTCCTACCCTGAAAATCGGCTATAACCGTGTCAGTGGTTATTATATCGAACTGACTCGTGCACAAGCTGAACAGGCACCTGAACATTATATCCGTCGCCAAACGCTGAAAAATGCTGAGCGTTATATCACGCCTGAACTAAAAGCTTTTGAAGATAAAGTATTGTCTAGCGAATCCCGTGCACTTGCTCGCGAGAAAATGCTATTCGAAATGTTGCTGGATGAACTGCGTCAGGATATTGGCAATCTACAGATGATGAGCAGTGCGATTGCCCAGATCGATCTGTTGGCAAACTTTGCCCATCAGGCACGTTTACGCAATTGGGCACGACCAAAATTCAGCCCTGAAATTGGTGTGAAAATCGTTGCCGGCCGTCATCCTGTGGTTGAAGCCTTAAGCAAAGCAGCCTTTACTCCAAATGATACCCAGCTGGATTATCAGCACCGTATGGCCATTATCACCGGTCCAAATATGGGTGGTAAATCCACCTTTATGCGCCAGACTGCCCTGATTGCCCTACTGGCTTATTGCGGTAGTTATGTGCCAGCGCAATCGACAACACTGGGTCCAATTGACCGAATCTTTACCCGGATTGGCTCTGCAGATGATTTGTCGACTGGCAAATCAACCTTTATGGTGGAAATGACGGAAACTTCGCAAATTCTGCATCATGCTACCAGCCAGTCGCTAGTCCTGATGGATGAAGTGGGTCGTGGAACCAGTACCTATGACGGGCTGTCCCTGGCTTGGGCTTGTGTGCTGGATCTGACTAAACGGATTCAATGTCTATGTCTGTTCGCAACGCATTATTTTGAGCTAACCGAACTGGACAAAGAAGCAGGAATTGATAACTATCATGTCACAGCCAAAGAACTAAATGGCAACCTTATTCTGCTGCATAAAGTCCAACATGGCCCAGCTAGCCAGAGTCATGGTTTACAAGTGGCTAAACTGGCAGGTATTCCTGCGGCTGTAATTAAAGAAGCTCAGCATCGCTTGAAGATTCTGGAAAAGCAGCATCAGGCCAAACCACAGAGTCCGCAGCATGATCTGTTTGCGATGCCTGAAATCATCGAAAAAGTCATCGAGATTGAAAAGCCTTCAGCAGCGCTTGAATTATTAGAAGACATTGATGTCGACAATCTGAGCCCACGTGAAGCATTACAGCAACTTTATGCTCTTAAAGATCTCATGAAACAGCCAAGTTAAAATCTCTTCTAAGCCCTATCCCGCATAGGGCTTAGCTGATGATGATTCTCATTCCCTAAGCCTTTCATCCAATCATCGCAGTTTTTTCAAATTTAACAGCCCTATATATAACAAATATCAATAAAAGGAATTGTTTGTTCCCTCTATTTTTGCCTAAAATACGGTATTCGTCATTAGAACCATATTTTTTAGGTAGCTGTCGCCATGACCTTCGTTGTCACTGAAAATTGTATTAAATGTAAATATCAAGACTGTGTTGAAGTTTGCCCAGTAGACTGTTTCTATGAAGGTCCTAACTTCCTTGTGATTAACCCGGACGAGTGTATCGACTGCGCGTTATGTGAGCCTGAATGTCCTGCGAATGCAATTTTCTCTGAAGATGAATTACCGGAAGGTCAAGAAGTCTTTATCGAGCTAAATGCTGAACTGTCTCAAAAATGGCCGAACATCACACAAATTGGTGAGCAACCTGCTGACCGTGAAGAGTGGAATGGTAAAACTGATAAATTACAATATCTTGAAAAATAATTTTTCAAATCTTAAAAAAAGACCAGCATAGACTGGTCTTTTTTATACCCCATCCACACATTTCATTGCAATTTATCCTGATTTTCTCCGTAAAAGTGGACTAAAATAGCGCTATTTTAAAATATCTGAATTGCTATCAATGAAGCATTTAATAAAGGGGTTATTGAGTGTTTGTATAATCCCGCTTGTCTTTGTAGGATGTGCTACCACCACAAAACAGTCTGGTAAGGTAACTCCAGATAAAAGGATTTACATCCCAGAAGAACGAGTCCAGTACAACCATAAACCACAGCCTAAACCGGTTCCTTATTTCTATACTCACTGGGTATCGGCACTGAATAACCTGTCTCTTGTACGTGAATATGAAAACTTTTTGGCCCAGCAAGGGGTCGGAAATATTATTCCAAGTTTTGAGCTGATGCGTACTGCACGGGATTGGGCTAAATGTGGTCGATCGCAATATATGATTCCAAGCCGTGAGCTCTGGTCAAATCAGGTGCCTACTTTACGTGTCTTCAAATATCTGGTTGCTGCCAATGTACTGACTGATTTTGAAGTCACTTCGGTTTATCGTGACCTGCCTTTAAATCAGTGTGCCGGTGGAGCCAATTCTTCACGTCACCTGTTTAACTCGGCAATTGATTTTCGGATCGGACCTGAGTACCCACAGGCTCAGGATTATGCAGCAATTGAAAATACCAAGTTCAAACTGTGCCAGTTTTGGTTACAGCATGGACAAAGCCTGAATATGGGGCTCGGTTTATATGCCTCTGGCCAAATCCATATTGATACCCAAGGTTATCGCACTTGGGGTCCGGATTTAAGCCGTCGCTCATCAATGTGTAATTACTAAGTCATTCCATTTACTATACAAAGCCAGCTTTTGGCTTTGTATAGCCTAAAAAACCAGCGAATATAGAACAATAAATTGCGCTGTGCCCGGAAAAGTTTAAAATGCACGCATCACAACAAAGGTGCGAGTACTATGCAACAAATGTGGACAGATATTGACCGCTACATTGATTCACATTTAATTCCTGAAGATCCTATTCTGAATCAGACTCTTGAAAATACTGCTGCACATGGTTTTCCAGATCATCTGGCTGTTGCGCCGAATCAGGGCATGCTGCTGCAAATGCTGATTCAGATGAATAAGTGCAAACGTATACTGGAACTGGGAACCTTTGCTGCATATAGCACCATGTGGCTGGCTCGTGCCCTCCCTGAAGACGGTTATATTCTAACCATTGAAGGCCGTGATACGCATGCTGCCATGGGACAGGAAAATATTGATCGTGCACAGTTAAAACAGAAAGTTGAGCTGAAATGTGGCCGTGCTGCAGATGTGCTTCGTGCCCTGCCTGAAGATACTGAAGCTTTCGACTTTATTTTTATTGATGCCGATAAGCAAAGCTATCCTGAATATCTGGAGCTGAGCTTAAACCTTTCCCACTCCGGTACCATTATTTTCCTGGACAATGTGATTCGTGCCGGTGATATCATCAATCCGGACAATAAAAAACCAAGTATTGAAGGCATTCGTGACATGTTTAAAGCGCTGGAAAATCATCCACGTATCTTATCTTGTACTGCTTTACAGACCGTTGGCAGTAAAGGACATGATGGTTTTGCACTCGCAATTGTCAAATAATACGACTAGAACAAAAATCAGCCAATAAAGTATTCCTGATAAATAACATCATCTTACAGAATGTAACCACAGAGTTATCCACAATATATGAGGATAACTCTGGTTGTTTTTAATTCAAGCTGTAACAATTTATCAAAAAATACATTTCTGTAGGTTTTATCACCCTCTTTCTACTTCGCTACCAATAATGGCACTTTAGAATTTCGGAAAATCGTTGTCGCAATACTGCCCAAGAAGAACTGGTGGATCTTGCTGTGACTGAATGCCCCCAAGACAATTAACTGAATCCCATGTTCCTGCTGATAAGACAGGATATTTTCAGCTACTTCTCCATAGCGGTATTCTGGAACGACCTCTAGTCCTGCTTCTGTCAAATATTGCAGAGGCTCATTCAGGATTTCCACATGATCCCCGATATAAAGCAGATGACATTGTAATTGTCTTAATAAATCACTTTCTGCAATGCGTTTCATCATCTTCACACAAGTCGGCGAATATTCATAAGCAAAGATAAAACGTGTCGGTGGTCTGAAGTGTTCCCCTACAGTCATCACTGTACAGTTAGCACCACGGATAAAGTTTTCTACATTGGTGCCGATTGGCTTATTTTTCTCGGCAGAACGCTCACCGAGTAGTCCAATGACTGCAATATCATCAGGTTTTAGAATCTGAAAACTTTGTTCCAGAAAATCACCCTTTTCCTGAATATGGGTGGTGCGGATGCCATAATCTTTAAAGATACGATCCGAAATATGCTGGAGCAGATTATTGCTATAACTAAGCGCAATTTCACTTTGCTTTTGCTCCAGCTCAGCCAGCTCTTTAAGCAACATGGCATTGCTTTCAAAGCCAATCACACCGCTAATTTCCCCAAGATGATAACTGGCCGGGTAATAATCCAGAACCTGTAATAAAACCAGTTCGCGACCAGTCTGTTTGGCAATCCATGCAGCCGCATCTGCAAGTGCGTTCGTGCATGGTGAGGAGTCTATGCAGGCAATGACACGTTTCATGTTCAGCCTCTCTTTTATAATAAAAATTTCTTAGTTATTTTTAACTTAGCACAAGCATTAGTAAATGTGCACTGAAATCTGTAAGGCTTGAATTGAAATATGTTAACTTTTATGTGATGTTCTAAGGCCTTTACCGAATATTAAGCACCTGATATAAATCCTTTTTCCAAGAACTTCTTTCACTATTTTAATCCCGATATCGAATCAATTTTGCCGGATTTCCGGCGACAATTGCACGCACTTCAATATCTTTCGTGACTATGCTATTCATCCCTATAATCGCCTGATCGGCAATTTTCACCCCATCTTTAATGCCGACATGGGCACCTAGCCAGACATCCCGACCAATCTCAATCCCTTTGGACCTGACTGGCTGCTGATAAATCGGCTGCTCCAGTTCCATCCCATGATCAAAGGCATAAAGATGACAATAAGCTGCGATACGTACCTGGTCATGCAGTTTAATGCCCACCCGACCACCATCCAGAATACAGTGATGATTGATTGCAACTTCGCTCCCTATCTCCAAAGGACCATGTAGCGTACAATCTGCCGCAATAAAGGTATTATCTCCGATACTAATTTTACGACCCGGCTCAGCAAAGATATGCGCCAACGGCGAAATAAAACAGTTTTCGCCAATTTCGACTGTTTCCATCTCCATCAGATAGGTCTGATATTCTTTCTGCCAAGCTTCAGCCCAACCACGATTCTTGGGTTTTAAAGACCAATATAGCCAAGGCATATAATTCAGGCGGTGTTTATGCTGCTCACGATATTTCAGTAATGGATCTGGTTCAGTCATCTGTGGCTTCTTCTATGATTTTTAATTGTTCACGTCCGCGAGTAACATCCTGAATCTTCAGAGCAAAAGGTTCAATCTGATGTTTCTGAAATTGTGCCTGAACCTGTACACCTTCAGCCATATATTCTTCCTGATAATCAATCTGCTGCTGATTCAGCTCATACTGAAAAATCGCCCACTCATTAAACTGGCAGGCAAATTCGACCTTTTTCTTTTCAATCAGCTTAATTTTTTCAGCTAATAACAAACATTGTCCAGCACAGCCCCCATAGGCACGGACCAGACCGCCGGTGCCTAGTTTAATACCGCCATACCATCGATTCACTAGTACCAGTACATTGGTTAGCTCATTGCCTTCAATAGTCGCGAGGATCGGCCGGCCGGCGGTACCCGATGGCTCACCATCATCATTAAAGCGTACATGATGACCGATTTTCCAGGCCCAGCATTGATGAGTGGTGGTCGGATCACGATAGGCCTCCAGAAAATCCTTCACATCCTGCTCATTTTCTACAGGTGTGGCAAAGGCCTGAAATCGGCTTTTTTTGATGTCTTCCTCAAAACTGACAAGGCTGGCAATGGTAAATGGCATAACTTCAGGCATTCAAATTTCACCTGTGCAGTATACCTGTTTTGAGGTGGCAAAGAAAAAGCCTCTCTATACGAGAGGCTTGATTCAATTTAATTTTATTGATTACTTTTAAATTTAACGTTCACGTAACGCTTCTTTAGCCTTGTTGAATGGCTTGATCAGATAGTCCATTACCGTTTTTGCTCCGGTACGAATATCAACAGAAGCCACCATACCTGGTGTGATGTTAAACTCCTGCCCGGCGGCGTTTCTCAGCTTGTCACTATCGGTACGAATATACACCCGATAATAGAACTGATCCTGTTTGACTTCATCCCGCAAGGTATCTGGCGAAATCACGGTCACTTTACCTTTTAGACCGCCATAAATCGAGTAATCATAGGCAGTAATCTTCACCAGTGCTTCCTGATCAGGACGGATAAAAGCAATATCACGTGGTGAAATTCGGGCTTCAACAAGTAATTTCTCGTCCAGAGGCACGATGGTCATCAGCTTGCCATTTTGTGGTACCACGCCACCCAAAGTCATGACATCAATTTCTTTCACCACGCCACGAACTGGGGATTTAAAAATGGTCCGGTTCAAGGTATCTGACTTGCCGCGTACCACCTGTTGCTGAGTTTCCACATCAGTATTGGCTTTGGAAAGTTCTTCCCGTGCTTTAACATAGTACTGGTTACGAATATCATTCATCTGGTTACGCAGGTCATTGGCTTCTCGCTTCAACCGTAAAACTTCAACTTCACTGGCTGCCCCTTTAGCCACCAATGGCGCGGTCATTTCCAGTTCCTGTTGTACCAGTACCAATGCCTGTTGCAAGCCGGCAAGAGATTCTTCTAGATTGGCACGACGTGACTGATACAGTGCGGTTTCTTCTTTAACCAGTTTCGGATATTTCAGCACTTCTTCAGGGAAAGACAATGGCGTACCACTCACTTCTGCACGTAAACGGGCGGAAGTCGCACGTGAAGCGATTAGTAAGGATTCTGATTCACCGACATTTGATTCAAAGCGGGTTGGATCAAGCTGAGCCAAGACTTGGCCACGTTCTACAATCTCACCTTCTTTGACATTTAACTTGGTTAGAATGCCGCCCTCCAGAGACTGAATCACCTGTTCTTTGGACGATGGAATGACTTTACCCGTACCGGTCGAGACCTCTTCCAGTTTAAATAACCAAGCCCAAGTCAATAAAATTAACAAACCAATGCCCACAATCCAGATAATCAAACTGGATTTCGGTAATGGCGGTTCCTGAAAGCTCACTTTGTTTGAACGCGTTAATGTTTGTGGTTCACTCATGCGCTTGCTCCCACGACCCGTTTAGTTCCTACCTGTGACTGATTTAATATTTGGTCTCGTGGACCATCCATGACAATTTTGCCATCATTGACCACGAGAATACGGTCAACTAACTCCAGTACGGCACGACGATGCGTTGCCACTACCAGTGTACGATGGGACAGATACCCTTTCAGATGATCAATTAACTGCTTTTCTGAAACATCATCAATCGCTGCGGTTGGTTCATCTAGTAACAAAATTTTAGGCTGGCGGATCAGGAGTCGTGCGAGTAATAAGGCTTGACGCTGTCCACCAGAGAAGCCCACTCCACCTTCCAGAATGATATGATCCAGACCTTCTTTTTTCTCTTGAACAAAGTTAAGTGCACCAGTGATTTGTAAGGCTTCCAGAATCTGTTGATCCGTAGCGAGCGGTGCACCCAAAGTCAGGTTTTCACGGATACTGCCGTAAAAGAGTTGTGAATTCTGATTGAGCAGGCCCATATCACGGCGTACATCTGAAGGATCGATCAGAGTCAGATCAATACCATCCAGTTTGACCTTACCCTGTGCTGGGGTTTGCATGCCCGACAACAGTTGTAACAGCGTTGATTTACCTGCACCGTTACGGCCCAGAATTGCAATTTTTTCACCTGGCTTAATTTCCAGTTTTGGAATGACCAGACTCGGTTTGGGATCATCATCGCCGTATTTGAATACCACGCCACTCAGGTCATAATGACCATCCAATACAGGACGGTGAATCAGATGTGAATAGTCCGGTTGATCCACCGGTTTTTTCATCAATTCATCCAGACCGCCTTTAGCAACTTTGGCTTGTTGTAAACGCCCCAAGACACCAGTGATTTGTGAAATAGGTGCCAGCATCCGTGATGATAAAATCGAACAGGCAACTAAAGCACCCGTGGTCATCTCACCATCCATCACCGCAAATGCACCGACCAAGACCACAATGGCAAAGGTGAGTCCCTGAATTTTTTGGGTCCATGCTGTCATTAAGCCAACAATTTTACGTTGTTGCATGCTGACATCAGCAGAGACTTCATTCATGTGATTCCATTGGTTCTGGAAGCGGGTTTCAGCTCTTAACAGCTTGATATCTTCAATCCCTTGTACAGCTTCCACTAATAAGGCATTACGGATTGCAGATTCACGCATCCCCAACTGTGCCAACTTGGCCAGTTTTTTCTGTGCCAGAATCCCAGGAAGAATCATGAGTGGTACTACCAGTAGCATGACCCAGAACAGGTTGCCGCCAATAATCCAAAAGATTCCCAGGAACAGGAAGAAGAATGGCAGATCTGCAATTGCCGTCACGGTAGTGGAAGTGACCAGTTCACGCACACCTTCGAGTTCACGAATCTGTGAAATAAACGTTCCAGTCGATTTGGAACGCTCACTATTTTTAATTCTTAAGGAATGACCAAATACCCGGTCAGATATTTTCAGGTCAGCCCGTTTACCAATAATATCTGAAAGATAAATGCGGGATACCCGCAATACAAATTCGAAAATGGCCGCAATCAGTACACCACCAGCCAACACCCACAAAGTTGGAATCGATTGTGAAGGAATGACACGGTCATAAACGTTCATCGAGAAGACAATAGTTGCCAAAGCCAGAATATTGGCGATTAAAGAGGCAAACATCACATCGATATAGCGTTTCCAGTCTTTCAGAACAATTGACCAGAACCAGTTTTTCTCAAAGGGTTTAATATATTCGTCGACACGCGCATCCGGTACAGAAGACTCTGGTCGCAGGATATAAACATGCTTCGCACCAGCCTCTAACTGCTCGATGGTAAAACTTTGCGATAAACCAGCATCTCCACTCAGTTGTACACTGACATTACCTTGTGTGTCGATACGTTCAATAACACCGACATCTCCGCTATCAAATTCAACCAATAAGGGCAAACGCCAAGGATTTAGCAGACTGCTATCAAATTTATTTTTGCGGACATTTAATCCCATCTGACGGCTGACAACCTTGAGCATTTCATCAATGTCATGATGCTGGTTCCAGTCCAGTTGCAGACGAATCCGTTCCTCAGATGGTTCAATCCGATAATGCTTGGCAATATTCAAAACTGCCTGAAGCCACGGCTGATAATTTATTATAGTACTCATGGCTGAACTTCAAACCCCTGAATGGAAATACGGTTAAGCGCGTAAATATCCCGTGTACGGCCTGTTACCTGAATGTATTGCACAATCGCCGAATAGATGTCATAGCGCGCTGATTCAATTTCCTGTGCTGCGCTGTGAATCGCCTGTTCTGCATTCAATAAATCCACTACTGTCCGAGTGCCCAATTTATATTGTTCTTGATATAGCTCTTTGGTTCGTACCGTAGTTTCACGGCGCTGAGCCAGGACATTCATTTGTCTTTGTTTATTTTCAATCTGTTCCCGGATTAAGCGAACCTGATCCAGCACATCCAGATAGACAGTATTCACCTGTGCGCGTGCAGCCTCTTCAGCATAACTGGCAGCACGTGCCTGAGACCGAACAGCGCCCCCCTGATAAAAATTACTGCTAGCTTCAATCATAATTGAATTATAAAAGCCATCATCTTCATTATTATTTGGATTTCGACCATTGACTGCCTGACTTAAGCTACTTTTCAGATTAATGGTCGGATAACGGCTTAAACGTGCCTGATCTTTTTGCAATCGAGCTACATCTACCCCTGAATGTGCCAAGATCATGCTTGGAATCTGGGTAAATTCAGGATCCTGATAAAGATCAGCCTGGGTCACGATACGATCTGAAATTTCCCATTGGATTGCAGAGACATCAAATCCCAATAAAGTTCGTAGACGTTGCTGATATTGTCTTAACTGGGTCTGTTGCACGATCAGGTTAGATTGTGCAGCTTCCAGATTCGACTGCGCCTGAACCGGATCGGCCTGTGTGCTAATCCCGGCGCGGGCACGTAAATTGGCAATTTCTGCAATGCGTGCGATGCCCTGAATCTGCTGTTCGGCAATCTTGGTAATTTCCTGATAGCGCTTAATATTGACGATGGCATCCGCTACTTCCAGTGCCACCTGATCCAGACTCACCAATACTCTTGCCTGTTCTTCTGCCAATCTCGCCTCTTCAACACTGACATTGGTTTTAATCTTGCCAAAGTCATATAGCATCTGGGTTGCATTCAGAGAAACCACCTGACGTCCACGTTCACCTGAGGTCAAATCTCCGGTACCTACACCGCCAGATAACTGCGGATAATAGGCTGCTTTGGCCACATCAATATTGGCGGCCTGTGCAGATAAAGACGAAATACTCTGGGCAATTTCCGGACGACGCTGAACTGCTGTATGAACCGCCTCAATCAGACTCATTTTTGCAGGAATACCAGCATTTATAGGTCGAATTGAAGATTGTCCCTGCTACGGCCGACTAATCTGTGGCAGTTCGGCTACTTTTGAGGTATCCAGTGAGTACTGACTCAGTGAGCTAATATCAATCGTCTGCGCTGATCGCGTTGGCTCTGGAGCAATCAGTTTTCCTAACCCACTTTTAATATTATTAAAATAATTCTGTGAATTTTCTGCATGTACGAATGGCACAGATAAAGGCAAAAGAAGAATGATCCATATTCCCTTATTTTTATCTATTATCCCCTGAATATTTTTTAAGTGCTGCACCCTAAATTGCATAATAATGAATGTTTCGTGTTTTAGCCTAACAATATATCAAATCATACAAAAAGATAGCTTTTTCGTCTTAAGTTAAGTAAAAAAAACCCGCATTTGACGACTAAAGTCTTAATGCGGGTTTTTCTGATAATGAAAATTTTCTATACAGTAAAGTCATCACCCAGATAAACTTTACGTACCGTTTCATTGGCCAGAATTTCTTGTGCCGTGCCTTCAGCAATAACTGAACCTTCGCTGACAATATAGGCATGTTCACAGATGGCCAAAGTTTCACGAACGTTGTGATCGGTAATCAATACCCCAATTCCACGATCTTTCAGCGTCGTAATAATATCTTTAATATCACCCACGGAAATCGGGTCAACCCCGGCAAAAGGTTCATCCAGTAACATGAATTTTGGGTCGGCCGCCAAAGCACGAGCAATTTCAGCACGACGACGTTCACCACCCGACACGCTCATACCCAATGAATCTTTAATATGGGTAATTTTAAAGTCTGCTAGTAATTCGGCTAAACGTTGTTGACGCTGAGCTTTGCTTAAATCCTTACGGGTTTCCAGAATCGCCATAATATTTTCAGAAATGGTTAGTTTTCTAAAAATAGAAGCTTCCTGCGGTAAATAGCCAATACCTTTACGCGCACGTTCATGCATTGCCAAGTCAGATAAATCGAGATCATCCAGATGGATCTCACCCTTGTCCATACGCACCAGACCCACCACCATATAGAAACTGGTAGTTTTACCTGCACCATTAGGCCCTAAAAGCCCAACAATCTGCCCACTTTCCATACTGAAGGAAACGTCCTTGACTACCCAGCGTTTACTATAATTTTTCGCCAGATGCTTAATGGTTAAAGTTTGAACCTGATGCGTCTGTGCCATTAATCACGTGCTCCCGGAAAGGATTTCGAAGATGAAGGCGGAATCACGATTTGTACACGACCTGCTGCTGAACCGGTTTTATTTGGTGTACCTGTTGCTTCAATATCGCCTTTATTCATGCTGTATTTCAGCGTATTACCACGGATACTAGCGCCATCTTGCTGCAAGTAGGCATTTCCAGATAGGGTAATAATCCCGGTTTCCGCATTATAGACAATTTTCTGTGCCTGACCTTTGGCCAAACCTTTGGCAGGATCAACTTTCTGCTGAAATTGAGCCGGGCTACCTGTTGCCGTAATCAGGCTGATCTGTTTTTTATTATTCAGATTCGCCACAATCGAATTGGCCTGCAATTTCATGGTGCCCTGTTCAATAATGACATTACCTGAATAAGTCGTGACTCCGGTACGCTCATTAAAAGTCGCACGGTCAGCTAATAAGGTAATCGGCTGGTTACGGTCAGATGGCAATGCAAACGCAGTGGCTGAACCCAATGCAACCAGACTTAATAACGCAGCGCGCTTAAGGAAAGTTTTCATCATTTTAGCTCTAGGAATTTGGTTCATACTTTCCTCGAATATTAAAGAATTCGTATTGACCATCATTAAGATTGGCTTTTAGGCCCTGACTGATAAATTCAGCCTGTGGAGATTCAACAATGACAGTTTTATCGGTTTCAATTTCACGTGTTTTCGGAAAAGCGGTCAGCTCCTCGGTACGGAACTGCATTTTTCCATTTTGCATGATCTTGGTCGCCAGCACTTCTTGAGAAAGTACAACTTTTGTATTGTCATCATAACCGTTGCCCTGTTTGGCAAAGAATGTCGCATCAATCTGACCGTCTTTATAGGTCGTTGCCTGCAGATTTTTGAGACTTGAAGTCTCTAGCTGCAGGTTTTGTTCAAGCTGGTCGACCTGGGCACGAACAGACAACATGCCCTTTTCATCAGTTTGGGTTAAGTTAATATTATTCGCAGAATAGGTCATGCTACGTGCAGAATCAGTCTGCAACTTGTTGCCTTTACCGCTGTAATAGTAATAACCACCACTTATTGCGGCAATGATAATAGCCGTAAGATATAAAACTCTAGTGTCCATAAGCGGTGTACTTAATCCAGGATGTATGACTTATTAATAAGGCGCACGAGTATATTTTTCAAGTAACTCTTGGTACTTACCTTTGGACATCAGTAACATGTCACAAATCTCGCGTACCGCACCACGACCACCATAGGCCTGCGTTACCAGATCAGCACGACGACGTACTTCAACATGCCCGTTTGGAACAGTCACTTTCATGCCTGCAATCGCGAAGGCAGACAGATCAGGCCAGTCATCACCCATGTATAAACAGTCTTCAGGGTCGATATTGAGCTGAGTACACGCTTCACGTAAAGCAGTCCCTTTATCTTCGCGGCCCTGATAAACCAGATCTACACCTAAATCCGACATACGTTTTTGTACGATATTGCTTTGACGTCCAGTGATAATGATCACTTTGATTCCGGCTTGCTGTACCAGTTTCATACCCAGCCCATCACGGATATCAAAAGACTTGATCTCATCACCCGTATTGGTCAATGTGACAAAACCGTCGCTTAAAATACCATCTACATCAAGTACCAGTGCCTCAATATGACGTGCCTGCTCTAATAATACATAAGATGCCATCTATTAATTTACCCCAGCCTGAATCAGGTCATGCATACTAATTACACCAATGACTTTATTGGCATCATCAACCACAACAAATTGATTAATTTTACGTTCGTTCATTTTTTCCAGTGCAACGACAGCACGCGCTTCCTGAGAAATCGTCAGCGGATTTTTGGTCATTACTTCCTGAATCGGTAAATTGACATCAAAACCTTGCTGTTTGTCGATCAGGCGGCGCAAGTCACCATCAGTGAAAATACCCAGTAATAGGTCATTTTGATCCACAATTGTGGTTAAACCTAGGCGTTTATTTGAAATCTCGTATAAAACTTGATTCATTGGTGTATCTGGTGACACTTTTGGCAATTCCGAACCAGTGTGCATTAAGTGTTTTACATGCAGCAATAAGCGTTTACCCAAGGCACCTGCTGGATGTGACAAGGCAAAATCGTCAGCAGTAAAACCCCGTGCATCCAGAAGAGCGACAGCCAGTGCATCACCCAGCGCTAAAGTTGCCGTTGTACTCGAAGTCGGTGCCAGACCAAGTGGACAGGCTTCCTGAAGATGACCCAGAGTTAAAGCCACATCAGCATTTTGTGGCATTGGGCCTTTGGCATCACCACTAATGGTAATTAAAGGAATTTCCAGACGCTTGATCAGAGGCATCAGCATCATGATTTCATCGCTTTTGCCTGAGTTTGAAATGGCAATCAGTACATCACCCGGTACCAACATGCCAAGATCACCATGCCCTGCCTCGCCCGGGTGCATGAAGAATGAAGGCGTACCCGTAGAGGCAAAAGTTGCCGCCATCTTACGACCAATATGCCCAGATTTCCCCATCCCGGTAATCACCAGACGACCTTTGCACTGCAGGATAATTTCACATGCCTGACTAAAACGCTCATCAATCTGCGTGGCTAAAATCTGTAATGCTTGTTCTTCGATACGCAAGGTTTCAAGTGCAACTTTCTGGAAGTCTATTTGATTTGGCATATTTGGTGGGTTCAAAGTAGGTTTACCTTAACTCTATACAGAGTTGACTCAGTCTAGCAAAAAATAATTTTCGCAATTTTATCATATCTATGCAAATGTCAGGTTTCAAAATGTAGAGCTTTTCATAAAACTTAAACAGAATGTTTAGAAATTTCCCTGACCAAAAGCTCTTCATTATTCAGAATTTCATTATGTTAATCAGTTCTGATTTTCCTTTTTATTTTGCGTAGGCAATAAAAAACCCCAATCTTTCGATCAGGGTTTTTTGAATTTTGGAGCGGGAAACGAGACTCGAACTCGCGACCCCAACCTTGGCAAGGTTGTGCTCTACCAACTGAGCTATTCCCGCAATATGGGAGTGAATTATAGAGAGTTTCTGCTAACTGTCAACTCTCTATTGATTCAACTGTCGAATTAATCAGCACGACGCCATACAGTTCCTTGACGGGTATCTTCCAGCACCACTCCTTGGTCTAATAAAGACTGGCGGATTTCATCGGCACGAGCAAAG
This sequence comes from Acinetobacter sp. YH12072, assembly GCF_013419565.1. Taxonomy (NCBI): domain Bacteria; kingdom Pseudomonadati; phylum Pseudomonadota; class Gammaproteobacteria; order Moraxellales; family Moraxellaceae; genus Acinetobacter; species Acinetobacter sp. YH12072. The sequence goes on from NZ_VOZV01000022.1 coordinate 25,484, forward strand.
TTTTTCTCTTTTTTGGCATCTTTACGTTGCTGGATCAGATCTTCAATCTGCTCTTCAGACAAGCCTAAAGCTTCCTGACCAATATCAGACTTTAAGAATTCGTCGACATTGTGCTGTACCAGACCCAGAATATTGGTGAGATGGCGCAGAGTAGAATAATAAACAGCAGCCTGTTCCTGATTCTGATCTTTTACTGCACGATTCAGCTCTTTATTCAGTTCAAACAATACAGCAATGGCTTCTGGTGTATTAAAGTCATCACACATGGCTGTATTGAAACGCTCAACAAAGCTTTGATCCAGAGTTTCAACCAGTTGTTCGCCATATACTGCCTGATAAGCTTTGAAAGAATGATAGAAACGCATCAGCGTATTTTTCGCTTCTTTTAAGGCCACATCAGAATAGTTCACTGGGCTGCGGTAGTGTGAAGACACAATAAAGTAACGCACCACTTCCGGATGGAATTTTTCAATCACATCACGGATAGTAAAGAAGTTACCCAAAGACTTCGACATCTTTTCACCATCAACATTGATGAAGCCGGCATGCATCCAGTAGTTCACATACTGCTCACCTGTCGCTGCTTCAGATTGTGCAATCTCGTTTTCATGATGCGGGAAGCTTAAATCAGCACCGCCACCATGAATATCAAAATGATTGCCCAGGCAGCAGGTTGACATCGCAGAACATTCAATATGCCATCCTGGACGACCATTGCCCCATGGTGAAGCCCAAGAAGGTTCATTTTCTTTGGCATGTTTCCAAAGTACAAAGTCAAATGGGTGTTTTTTCTCAACTTCGACGTCTACACGTTCAGAAGCGCCTGCCTGCATATCTTCCAGTTTACGGCCTGAAAGGCGGCCGTATTTGGCAAATTTTTCAACTTCGAAATAAACATCACCATTATTGGCTGGATATGCTGTGCCATTATGGACTAGTGTATCAATCATATTTTGCATCTGATCGATATAGTCAGTGGCTTTTGGTGCAACATCTGGTGCAAGACAGCCCAGCTTGGCGAAGTCTTCATTCATGGCATCAATAAAACGGCTGGTCAGTGATGAAATGCTTTCCCCATTTTCATTGGCACGTTTAATAATCTTGTCGTCAATGTCGGTGATATTGCGTACGTATTTCACCTTCCAGCCCTGACTGCGCAGGAAACGGATAATATAGTCAAATGCAACCACCGTGCGTGCATGTCCAATATGACAGTAGTCATAGACCGTCATCCCACAGACATACAGATCAATCTGACCTTCTTTACGAGGCACAAATTCTACTTTTTTACGTTGCTCTGAGTTATATAGAACAAATGGTTGCATAGGTCTTCTAGAATGCTTTTACAAATGATGGTTCATCTTAACCTAAGCATTATTTTTCATAAAGTTTTAAGAAAAGTTTTCAAGACTTTTTCTGCGGTTATTTTTTATTACATAGACAGATCATGCATGGAACGTAAGAGCCTTAAATTGCAATTTGCAGTATGAGTAAAGAAATTAAGGACTTTCAGAAATAAAGTCCATAATGATCTACTAAATACCACCTGTAAAACCATCAGCATGATCCGTGAAAGCTACACCTGATTATTGAAAAATCATAATTCAGTAATTAAAAAAAGCCCCCTATCTTAAGAGGGCTTTTTCATTTCAGGACTTAGAAGTGGTATTTCAAGCCTAACTGAATCAGGTAATCGCTTGATTCAGATGCATTGCCTGTCAACTCGCCAAGTTCCATTTATTGCCACTGGTATAGTTCAAACCGACACCATACAAGAGGTAATCCTTGTCAAAGGACGGAGCCTGATAACCATACTGGATTGCATTATCTACATTGGACAAGATTGTGACCATGCCATTATCACGATCAAAGGCATCGGCATACTCACCATAACCAGTCAGGTAAAGATTCTGGTTTAGCTCATAGTCAAAACGCACACTCACATGCGCTTTAGTTTCAGCCACATCTACATCACTTACAGTCAGACCAATAACAGTATCTTCTTTGACCGCATCCAGTTTTGCAGCGTTATAGCTTAAAGCCATGTATGGTGAAACAGTCAGACGGTCAGCGAAGAAGTCATAACCCAGTTCAGCATAAGCACCGTATTTAAACAGATCAGCTTTATTGGATTCTTTCACCGAATCAAGCCCATCAGTCACAGTACGGTTAAACTCAACATCACCGAAACCAAGCTGCACATTACCTGAAACATATACACCCTTGTCAGATTGCCATTTTGCATAAGCGCCCAGACCAGTTACATCAGTTTCAGTTGAAGCATCAGCCAAAATGTTGGTGACGGATCTTGAATTGCGATCCCCGCATTGGTCAGGTCTTCAACCGTGATCGTACCATTCTGATAATCCTGAATGTATTTAAATATCTTTTGGACAGAATGTTGCAGATATGCATTCTTTTGAACATCAAGATCAGCAATCTCGATCCTTACCTGTTTAGTAGGCGCAGCGTTATCCACAACATTAAATTTAGCTTTGTCATAGGTATAAGCAAGCGTAGTCGGTGTAGTACCGCCATTAGTCGGGGGTGTATTCACTGTTGTAGAGGATTTTGCACCACCACATGCAGTCACCATTATAACAACTACCGCCAAAGAAAGAGCTGTTGTAATTGTCTTCATCTTAGTTTTCATACCCCTTATCATCTTTAGTTATCAAGCTATTTTTAATTTAAATTAAGGTCTTATGAGTGATAAAAACACTCATGAATTACCATAGAGGAATTAATTAAGTATTTGTAAAATAATGATAAATTATTATCAGGTAAAAGAGTTATTATTTTCAATGAATTTTATAGATATTTTATAGCAGGTATTTAATTGAAATACCTACTATTTTCTAAAATTAATCAATTGAGAAATGTATTATCCCAATTCATTTCTAATATTGTTCACCATATGTAATAAACGTGGTGCAATATCATTTTTGATTTTCTCTTCATTGAGCAGAAAACTTGGACCGCCGCAGTTAAACACCAGTAGACCATGCTGTTCATGGACAAAAGGAACTGCAACCGAATTCACATCCTTATGCCATTCACCGATTGAAAAGCAGAAACCATATTCCTGATAGTCTTTAAATGACTTCTCCAGATTTTTTTGGATCTGTGGCCATTCTTCAACATGTTTACGGCGAATCGCATCAAGCAGAAAATCACGCTCATCTTCTGGCATTGCAGCCAGACAGGCACGCCCCATTGAACTTAAATGAATCGGCAAATGGGTTCCTACCTGACGACGCATGGTGACATTGCCTTTGCCCTGCACCACATCCAGATAAATCATGTTCAATCGGTCGCGGGTCGCCATTGCAACGGCTGCCTCAGCATAGTCTGCCAGATTTTTCATTAATGGATGAGCAACCGATCGCAAGGATAAATTCGACAGCATCGAATAACCAAAAGACAGTACGCCGACTGAGAGCTGAAACTTGCTCGAATTCGGAACCTGCTTTAAATATCCTAAACGGGATAAGGTATGGGTTAAACGGGTAATCGTCGGTTTAGGTAGACCTGTCATCTGTGACAGTTCCTGATTGCCCAGATGCTGATGTTTTGGACTAAAGCAGCGCAGTAACTCCAGACCACGTGCTAAAGCTGTAATAAATTGACGGTCATTTTCATCCTGCATATCTTCGATCGGATGCAATAACTCATGGCGCAAAGGCGCAATTAATTTTTCTTCCGACTGATCGGTTTCAGGTACATCATCAGACATGTCTTCACCGTCCTTCAAATTCATAATAAGTGTTTCGCATTGCGAAATTATAAATAATTATCTTGTATATAGCAAAGAAGCAACTTTGATTAAGTTGCTTCTTTATTGGACTTATGGGTTTTCTTGTTTATTAACCAACAATACCTTGAGCTTTTAGGGCCTCCAGTTTTTCCTCATCCACGACACGTGAAAGAATTTCATTCGTATGCTCACCTAACATTGGTGGTGCTTTACGATATTCCACTGGTGTACGCGATAATTTAATTGGTGAGCCAATCACCGTTAATTTTTCTTTTAACGGATGGGGGATCTCAACCAGCATATTACGCGCTTGCACTTGTGGTTCCTGGAAAGCTTGTTCAAGGTTATTAATCAGGCCTACCGGAACTTTCACTGCATGAATTGCTTCTACCCAATGCTTCGCAGTATTGCTTAAGAAATGTTTGGCTAGCAGCTCTGTGATTTCTGCACGATGCTGAATACGCAGTGCATTGGTCACAAAACGTGGATCTTGCGGTAAATCAGGCAAACCAATTGCAGCGCTCAAGGCAACAAATTGCTTGTCATTACCACAGGCAATAATGAAGTCTTGGTCGGCAGCGCGGAACACTTGATAAGGCACAATATTGGCATGCGCATTACCATAACGACCTGGAATTTTACCTGAAGCCAGGTAGTTCATCCCTTGGTTTGCCAGCAAAGCAACCTGCACATCCAACAGTGCCATATCAATATGCTGACCCAGGCCAGTCACATGACGATTCAGCAAAGCAGCCTGAATGGCAATGGTCGAGTACAAACCCGTCGTCAAATCCGCAAAAGCCACGCCAACTTTTTGTGGTCCACCACCTGGTAAGTCATCTTTCTCACCAGTGACAGACATTAAACCGCCCATCCCCTGGATGATAAAGTCATAACCTGGTTCAGGTGCACGAGGGCCAGTTTGACCAAAGCCAGTAATTGAGCAATACACCAGTTTCGGATTAATCGCGCTGAGGCTTTCATAATCCAGACCGTATTTTTTCAATGAACCCGCTTTGTAATTTTCAATCACCACATCTGAATCAGCAGCCAGTGCTTTGACCAGTTCCTGACCTTCAGGCGTTGAAATATCAATCGCAACTGACATTTTATTACGGTTGGCTGACTGGTAGTACGCCGCTTCACGTGTATTTTCACCATGGTCATTTTTCATCCAAGGTGGTCCCCACATACGGGTATCATCACCCGTTTTAGGACGTTCAACTTTAATCACTTCAGCGCCTAAATCCGCGAGGATTTGACCACACCAAGGACCTGCAAGTACGCGACTTAAATCCAGTACGCGAATACCCTCTAATGCACCCATGTGTTTTTCCTTTGTTTATACGCGTTCGATGACCAGTGCCAGACCTTGGCCCACACCGATACACAGACTAATCACAGCATATTTTTTGCCGCTGCGCTGCAATTCACGAGCGGTGCTGAGCACTAAACGAGCACCTGAAGCACCGAGTGGATGCCCAACTGCAATCGCACCACCATTCGGGTTCACACGAGCATCATCAAATGCCACACCCAGACCTTTTAAGCATGCTAAAACTTGTGATGCGAATGCTTCATTGATTTCAATGATATCCATGTCATCCAACGTCAAGTTGGCACGTTTTAATGCTAGTTTGATCGCATCAACCGGACCGGCGCCCATAATACGTGGTTCAATACCCGCAGCCGCTGAAGCGATGATTTTCGCCATTGGCTGGATGCCCAGTTTTTCCTGAGCGGCTTCAGAACCAATGATTAGCGCTGCTGCACCATCATTGACACCAGAAGCATTACCCGCAGTCACTACACCGCCTTCAAACAGTGGACGTAGTTTCTGTAGCGCTTCCAAGTTAGAAGATGGACGTGGATGTTCGTCTTGATCGACCAATTTTGCTGGTAATTTACGGCCTTGAGGCACTTCAACACCCACGATCTCGTCAGCAAAGAAACCTGCCTGTTTAGCTGCTTCATATTTGGCTTGTGATGCTGCAGCAAACTGGTCTGCATCTTCACGGGTTACACCGTATTCTACTGCTACATTATCGCCAGTTTGCGGCATGGTGTCATTGCCGAACTGTTTTTCAATGGCAGGGTTCGGAAAACGTGCGCCGATGGTTGAATCGAATACTTTAAAATCACGGCTAAATGGTGTTTCAGATTTGGCAAAGACAAACGGTGCACGAGACATCGACTCGACACCACCTGCAAGGAAGATATCCCCTTCATTACAAGTAATCGCACGAGCTGCATCAATCACCGCTGCTAAACCTGAAGCACATAGACGGTTCACAGTTTGTGCTGGCGTTTTCACATCTAGACCCGCCAATAACGTTGCATGACGTGCAATATTACGGCTGTCTTCACCGGCCTGGTTAGTATTCCCCAGAATCACATCATCAAAAATATCAGCAGGTAGATTATGTTTTGCAACCAATGCCTTAATCACATGTGCAGCTAAATCATCTGGACGAACCTTTGCCAGGCTTCCTGCATGACGGCCAAATGGCGTACGTAATCCATCATAAATATATGCATTTAACATGAGTTTGATTCCTTAAACTGCTGCAGTGTGAAGAAGAGATAGTTTTAAACGGGCGCGGCGTTGTAACCATGTACTTGGACGATAACGCTGGTCACCAGTATTCGCCAGGATACGTTCCAGGATCAACAGGATACGTTCTGCGCCCAAAACATCACCCCATGAAATTGGTCCATGTGGGTAGCCCAGACCAAGTTTTACTGCTTTATCGATATCGGCTGCAGTTGCGATTTGTTGTTGGGCAATATCACAAGCCAGATTCACGACCATTGCCAATACGCGCTGTGCGACAAAGCCAATACTTTCAGCAATTACCGATACGCCATGACCATTTTTAGCAAACAATGCATGTGCCTGGTCGATATAGGCTTTTTGAGTTGCAATCGAAGGCATGATGGTACGGTGCTTGGCAAAATCAGTCAGCATATCAATGCTGATTGCACGAGTCGCATCAACCTCAAAACGTAATGCAGCTGTTGTCGTGTCTTCACCATAAGTGGCCAATAGAATCAGACTGTCAGCTGCCGGAGTTTCAGCACTGTCGATGATCAAGCCTTGCTCACGGATATAGTCACGCAAGATGCTGGCATCCTGCTCAAGATCTGCTTTGATCCAGACTGGGCTGAATTCAGTTACTTCAGGCGCAATCTGAGCCGGAGCTTCATTGGTCTTTTGACCATCCTGATATTTATAGAAGCCTTCACCGACTTTACGACCGACTTTTTTACCAGCCAGCATTTGACGGGTTAAAGCGCTTGGACGATAACGATCTTCCTGATAATACTGGTTGAAAATCGATTCCATCACTGGATGAGAAACATCCAGTGCAGTCAGGTCAAACAATTCCAGTGGTCCCATACGGAAACCGGCACCTTCACGCAGAATACGGTCGATTTCTGAAACTGAGACAATCCCTTCGCCTAGGATTTTCAGTGCTTCCGTACCATAAGCACGGCCGGCATGGTTAACAATAAACCCAGGCGTGTCTTTGGTACGCACACCGAAGTGCCCCATACGTTGTGCCAGTTCGAGTAGATCTGCAACGACCTGTTCATCTGTTGCTAGGCCAGCAATCACTTCGACAATTTTCATCAAGGGCACTGGATTAAAGAAATGGAATCCCGCCATACGACCTTGATGCTCAAGGTTGGATGCAATAGCAGTCACTGAAAGTGATGAGGTATTGGTTGCCAGAATGGTTTCTGGAGATACGATACTTTCCAGCTGTTTAAATAAACCTTGCTTGATGTCCAGATTTTCGATGATGGCTTCAACCACCAGATCAACACCAGCCACTTCTTCAATGCTATTCAGGATTTTGAAACGTGCCAGAGTTGCATTCAGAACTTCTTCAGTAAATTTACCTTTGGCTTGCAGCTTTTCAAGCGTAGCTTTAAGTTTAGCCAAACCTGCTTCTGCCGCACCTGCTTTGGCATCGAATAAGCGCACTTCCAGACCTGCCTGGGCTGCGATTTGCGCGATACCCATGCCCATTACACCAGTACCAATGAGCGCCATAGATTGAATGGTCATGTCTTATTCTCCAGTGTATTGTGCAGGACGTTTTTCAAAGAACGCATTCACGCCTTCTTTCTGATCTTTGGTATCAAATAAAATCTGGAAAGCTTTACGTTCCAATGCCAAAGCACCTTGTAAAGATTGATCTTGGCCAAGATTGGTCACTTCTTTAATTTGCTGCACTGCAATTGGAGAGAAAGACGCAATCGTTTGAGCAATCTCAATCGCATGGGTAATGGTGTTTTCATCTTCCACGACTTCAGAAACCAAGCCCATACGCTCAGCCTCAGCAGCTTTCACCAATTTACCGGTCAATACCCAAAGCATGGTTTGATATTTACCAATCGCGCGCAGTAAACGTTGTGTCCCACCTGCACCTGGCATCAAGCCCAGTTTCACTTCAGGCTGACCAAATTTGGCACTTTCACCGGCAATGATGATGTCCGCATGCATGGCCAGTTCACAGCCACCACCGAGTGCATAGCCATTGACTGCTGCAATAATCGGTTTCGGACAATCAGTAATGCTTTGCCAATATTGTTCAGTATGGCGTAAATACATTTGGGCTGTAGTTGCAGTGGTGAAATCTTTAATGTCTGCACCCGCAGCAAATACTTTTTCACCGCCGGTCAAAATAATCGCTTTTACAGCATCTAATTTTGAAAGGTATTGAAATGCTTCAGAGAGTTGCTGACGTAATTCCAGGTTCAAGGCATTACGTGCTTCCGGGCGATGGATTTGAACAATTGCGACGCCATCTTCCTGTACAGTCAATTTTAAAATTTCAGTGCTTTCCATAATCTTCTCATTTCGCACAGCGGTATTTAATTAACAATATACATAAATTTAGTTCAAAGTAAACTATTCAAATTTGAACAAAAAATATTTTATAACGCCTTAAAAACAGCATTAATCACATTAAATCAATTATTTAAAGCCAATTTTAAAGTAAAACATAAATATCGCACAGCGAAATATACTTTCGTATATATTGATCCTTGTTTTAATTTTAATTAGTATCCGCATAAATTTAGCTTAGTGATGAGTTTTTATTCACATTGGACAAGATGTGGACAGAACGAAATCCTAGATACGGAGTTAGGACATGATTCGTGATCAGGAAACCTTAGACCAGTTGGTAGATATGATTCGCCAGTTTGTAGAAGGCGTATTAATCCCAAATGAAGAAATTGTTGCAGAAACGGATGAAATTCCAGCAGAAATCGTGCAACAAATGAAAGAGTTGGGCTTATTTGGTTTAACCATTCCTGAAGAATATGACGGTCTTGGCCTGACCATGGAAGAAGAAGTCTATATCGCTTTTGAACTGGGCCGTACTTCCCCTGCTTTCCGCTCATTGATTGGTACGAATAACGGTATCGGCGCATCTGGCCTGATCATCGATGGTACTGAAGAGCAAAAACAGCACTTCCTGCCAAAACTTGCCAGCGGTGAAATTATTGGCTCGTTCTGTCTGACTGAACCGGATTCTGGTTCTGATGCAGCGTCGCTTAAAACTACTGCTGTAAAAGATGGTGATGAGTACATTCTGAATGGTACCAAGCGTTTCATTACCAATGCGCCACATGCGGGTGTATTCACAGTAATGGCACGTACCAATCCTGAATTAAAAGGTGCTGCAGCTATTTCAGCGTTCATCGTTAACAGTAACTTGCCAGGTATTTCACTGGGTAAACGTGACAAGAAAATGGGCCAGAAAGGCGCACATACCTGTGACGTGATCTTTGAAAACTGCCGTATCCCTGCATCAGCTTTGATTGGCGGTGTAGAAGGCGTTGGCTTTAAAACTGCGATGAAGGTTCTGGATAAAGGCCGTATCCACATTGCTGCACTGAGCGTGGGTGCTGCAACCCGTATGCTGGAAGATTCATTGCAATATGCCGTTGAACGTAAGCAGTTCGGTCAGGCGATTGCCAACTTCCAGCTGATCCAGGGCATGCTGGCAGATTCTAAAGCTGAAATTTATGCAGCGAAATGCATGGTGCTTGATGCAGCGCGTCGTCGTGATGCCGGCCAGAATGTAAGTACTGAAGCATCATGCGCAAAAATGTTTGCAACAGAAATGTGTGGCCGTGTCGCTGACCGTGGTGTGCAAATCCATGGTGGCGCGGGCTACATCAGTGAATATGCAATTGAGCGCTTCTACCGCGATGTGCGTTTATTCCGTCTTTATGAAGGAACCACGCAAATCCAGCAAGTCATTATTGCTCGCAATATGATTCGCGAGGCGACTCAGTAACAAGTTTGGCCTGATCAACTCTCCTTGCGATCAGGCCTTTTTTATAGGTAATGGATGATGGCTATAACGAATACAATTTCAAAAATTGGCCCAAATACCTGGAAAATCGCATTTATTTTTGCATTCCTCGCCCTGCTGGTCGATGGTGCGGATTTAATGCTGCTTTCCTACAGCTTAAACAGTATTAAAGCTGAATTTGGCCTAACCTCTGTCGAAGCTGGGATGCTCGGAAGCTTTACCCTTGCAGGTATGGCAGTTGGAGGTATATTCGGAGGGTGGGCTTGTGATAAATTCGGTCGTGTACGTACCGTCGTTGTCTCAATCCTTTTATTTTCGGCATTGACTTGTGGTCTTGGTTTTACCCAAAGCTTTGCTCAATTTGGTGCATTACGTTTCTTCGCTTCTCTTGGCTTGGGTTCTTTGTATATTGCATCGAATACTTTAATGGCTGAGTACGTACCTACTAAATATCGTACTACCGTTTTAGGTACATTACAGGCTGGCTGGACAGTTGGCTATATCGTTGCGACCTTGCTTGCGGGCTGGTTAATTCCAGATCACGGCTGGCGCATGCTGTTCTATGTAGCTGCGATTCCAATTGCCTTGGCTATTTTGATGCACATTCTGGTACCAGAACCAGCGGCATGGCAAGAAAACCGCTTCAAGAAAGTTGAAGTGACTGACAAACCTACTGAGTCGACCTGGAAGCTGATTTTCCAAGATAAGAAAAACCGTAACATGTTTATCTTATGGGCTTTGACTGCCGGTTTCCTTCAGTTTGGTTACTATGGCGTAAACAACTGGATGCCAACATACCTTGAAAGTGAACTGGGTATGAAGTTCAAGGAAATGACTGCCTACATGGTCGGTACCTATACCGCGATGATTCTAGGTAAAATCCTTGCAGGCTTAATGGCAGATAAATTCGGACGTCGTTTTACTTATGCCTTCGGTGCGATTGGTACTGCGATCTTCCTACCACTGATCGTATTCTATAACTCACCAGACAACATTCTATACTTATTGGTGATCTTCGGTTTCCTATATGGTATTCCATATGGTGTGAATGCGACTTATATGACTGAAAGCTTCCCAACCAACGTACGCGGCACAGCAATTGGTGGTGCATATAATGTCGGTCGTTTAGGTGCGGCAATTGCCCCAGCTACGATTGGTTATCTGGCAACAGGCGGTTCGATCGGTCTTGGCTTCTTAGTAATGGGTGCTGCATACTTTATCTGTGGTCTGCTTCCTGCCCTGTTCATCAAAGAAAAACTCTACGATCCTCAAAAATCTTAATCCGTTTTAGAAAAAGCCTCCTAGGAGGCTTTTTTCATAATCAATTCCCAACTTTCTATTTAAAAACTTTTTCACTGTGGTAAAATACCGCTAAGCGAAACAGGATTTCTTATTATGGAAGATATTATTAGAGAATCGATGGAGTTTGACGTAGTCATCGTAGGCGCAGGCCCTGCGGGTCTTTCTGCGGCAATCAAAATCCGTCAGCTTGCAATTGAAAACAACCTGAATGATCTGTCCGTTTGTGTCGTGGAAAAAGGCTCCGAAGTCGGTGCTCATATTCTTTCTGGTGCTGTGCTTGAACCTCGTGCCATGAACGAGCTGTTCCCGAACTGGAAAGAAGAAGGCGCGCCTTTAAATGTTCCTGTGACAGAGGATAAAACTTTCTTCCTTCTTTCAGATGAAAAATCACAAGAAGCTCCTCACTGGATGGTACCGAAAACCATGCACAACGATGGCAACTATGTCATCTCTCTTGGTAACGTGGTGCGTTGGTTAGGCCAGAAAGCGGAAGAACTGGAAGTTTCGATCTTCCCGGGCTTTGCTGCTGCTGAAATTCTGTATCATGAAGATGGTTCAGTCAAAGGCATCCAAACTGGTGATATGGGCATTGGTAAAGATGGTGAACCAACGCATAACTTTACCCCAGGTTACGAACTTCACGCGAAATATACGATTTTTGCTGAAGGCTGCCGTGGTCACTTAGGTAAACGTTTAATCCAGAAGTTTAATCTGGATAAAGATGCTGATCCTCAGCACTACGGTATCGGTATTAAAGAACTTTGGGAAATTGATCCGGCCAAACACAAGCCAGGTCTGGTAATGCACGGTGCTGGCTGGCCTTTATCTGAAACAGGTTCTTCAGGCGGCTGGTGGTTATACCACGCTGAAAATAACCAGGTCACTCTGGGCATGATCGTGGATCTTTCTTATGAAAACCCACACATGTACCCGTTCATGGAAATGCAGCGCTGGAAAACCCATCCACTGATCAAAAAATATCTGGAAGGCGGTAAGCGTATTTCTTATGGTGCGCGTGCCGTAACCAAAGGTGGTTTCAACTCTCTGCCGAAATTCACCTTCCCGGGTGGCTCACTGATTGGTGATGATGCTGGATTCCTGAACTTTGCGAAAATCAAAGGCTCACACACTGCGATGAAATCAGGCATGTTATGTGGTGAAGCAGTCTTTGAAGCGATCAAAGCTGGTGTAGAAAAAGGTGGTGATCTTGCAGTTGCACGTGTGACTGAAGGTGAAGACTTCTTCGTTAAAGAACTCACGTCTTATACAGACAAGTTCAACAATAGCTGGCTGAAAGAAGAGTTATATAGCGCACGTAACTTTGGCCCGGCAATGCACAAATTTGGTCAATGGATGGGCGGTGCATTCAACTTCATCGACCAGAACGTGTTTAAAGTTCCATTCACGCTCCATGATTTAGTTCCTGATTTCAGTGCACTGAAAACGGTGGATGCAGTGAACTTCAAGCCGAACTATCCAAAACCGGATGGCAAGCTGACGTTTGACCGTCTATCTTCAGTCTTTGTATCGAATACAGTCCATGAAGAAAACCAGCCAGCACATTTGAAACTGACCGATGCTTCAATTCCAGTAAACGTCAACCTGCCAAAATGGGATGAGCCTGCGCAGCGCTACTGCCCTGCAGGTGTTTACGAAATCATGGAAAATGATGATGGTTCTAAACGCTTCCAGATCAATGCGGCGAACTGTGTACACTGCAAGACTTGTGACATCAAGGATCCTTCTCAGAATATCACCTGGGTGGTGCCGGAAGGTGCTGGTGGTCCGAATTATCCTAACATGTAATGTTAGGATAATTCTTGCGAGGCATTGCCTCTCATACCCAAACATGTAGACGTTAGGAATAACGCTTCATTTATTTTTTTAGGTAATCCCAGCTCCCAAGGGAGCTGGGATTAAAAATAATCAAGAATAAAAAAATAAAAACAGATTCAGGTCTTTTTCGCTGACTTGCTGCTTAGACCAGCTTATTGATTGTGAAATATTGTGTCCCAGTAAAAAACCAAGACCTTATCTAGTCATTTTTATTTATAAACATTACCTTTAATTAAAATTAATTGCCTGAATATACAAACACTTTAGTCGTATTCCTCTTTGGTTCTTCCTATTCAAAATGCTATTGTACAAAAAGTTTCCAATTTCTCATTTTCTAATCACGATCTAGTTTCATGACTTATAAACTGAATGCCCGACATCTGGTGCTAGACCTGCTCTATGCCTCACATAACTCTACTGTTAGCATCAAACAGATGTTATGTGCAGCAGATTTATTAGGAATCTCTGACAACAGCTTGCGGGTTGCAGTCGCACGACTCAATCAGGATCAGATCATTCAGTCAGTAGAACGCGGCATTTATCAGTTAATTGAAAAAAAATTTGATACTTCTTTTATCAGCCTGAACAAACATCCCAATATGCAGACTGCTACGGCTTGGGATGGCAAATACATTCTGGTTTATACCGGTGCGTTGGGACGAGTAGATCGTACGGCCTTATCTAAACGGGAAAAAGCCCTGCGTTATTATGGATTTCAGGAGCTGGAACAGAATGTGTTTATCCGCCCGGATAATTTACAACTCAGTTTGAACGAGCTTAAATCAGCAGCCGTCAAGTTTGGCCTAGATCAAGGCGCACGATTTTTTCAGGTTAGCGAGATCGATCAGCACACCCATGTATCTGCACTTTGGGATATTCATGGTCTCCATCAAACCTATTTAAATATTAGTCAGGAAATTGAGCAGTGGTTTGAAAGTCATGAATATTTATCCTTGGCTGAATCAGCTAAAACTGCCTTTTATCTGGCGAAATCTGCCGTATTTAGTCTGCGTGCAGATCCATTATTGCCTGAAGAGTGGCTAGACGCTCCAGCCCGACAAAAGTTTGAACTGGCTGTACGGCGTATGGAAGAGCAAGGCCAGCAGTTATGGCAGCAATATTTTCAGCAGCAAGGCGTATAATTTATTTCCTATACACTCACAAAAATAAATTGACTGTAATATTTTAATTCAAATATAGTGACAAGAAATACAAGAACTAGATCAAGGCAGAATAATGAACAGTAAAGTGAGTGTCACAGAGCTATTTAGCCGTGAAGAAATCAAAGAGCTGACCACCCCATCCGACTTACAGGGGGCTCTGGCAGTAGGCTCAACTTGGGCTGTGATTGTTTTGACCTTTGGCACAGTCGCTTATAGCTGGGAATATTTACCAGTCTGGGGAAAAATATTGATATGTGCCTTGGCATTAGCCATTCTGGCAGGTCGTCAGCTGGCTATGGCCATTTTAATGCACGATGCCTCACACCACAGTCTGTTTAAAACCAAGTGGCTAAACACACACTTCACTGACTGGTTGTGCGCCCGTCCGATCTGGAATGAGGTCGGTAAATATCGTCCTTATCATTTGAAACATCATGCCCGCACCTCTCAACCTGATGATCCAGATTTAGGTTTGGTGAAAAACTTTCCAATTACTAAACAATCATTATTTAGAAAATTCTTTAGAGATTTAAATGGTCAATCCGGCCTAAAATTTCTGGCTGGCCGAGTCTTGATGGATTTAGAACTTCTGGAATGGAGTGTTTCCAATGATCCGAAACCAATTCCTCGTGGTAATCGCAGTAACTTGGAACTGGCAAAGAATCTGTTAAAAAATAGCTCGGGCATGCTGATTTCCAATGCTGCCCTATTTTCCGCACTTTGGGCCAGCGGTCATCCAAAACTTTATTTATTATGGCCGTTAGCTTATATCACTCCTTTCCCACTGTTTATCCGTATACGGGCAATGGCTGAACATGCAGGCCTGGAAACCAGCCATTCTGCACTGACTAATACCCGTACCACCCATGCAGGCTGGCTAGCGCGGGCTTTCGTTGCACCGATTCATGTAAATTATCATATTGAACATCATTTAATGGCCTCTGTTCCGCATCAAAATCTGCCCAAAATGCATCAGATGTTGCGAGAGCGCGATTACGTGAAAGCGCCACCGAGTTATAAAGATGTAATTGTTTCATTATTAAAAGGCTAAAATAAAAGATCGAAGTTTAAAAATACATTAAGTGTGATGGCAAAATTTTTTAAACTTAATGTTGATGGCTTTCTTTATGGTCATGATGCTCATGCGAATGGGCTGATTGCCGATGCTGTTCTGGGGGACAATCTTCTGCTTCAATTTGCAATGTCATCTCAGTAATGTGATGTTCATGGTGCAACATCTCAAACGCCTCCTGATGCAACTTTTTATAGTCAACTTCTGGCGCAACCAGATGAACGGTCAGTATGACTTTCTTGGAAGTAATCGCCCAGACTTTTAGCTGATGAATATCTTCAACACCGTCTAGCGCCAGTAGGTCATGGCGCAGTTTTTCAATATCGATTTCATCGGGAACTCCTTCCAGCAGAATATTGATGCTCTGTTTCAATAAAATCCATGTCCGTGGAATGACCCAGAATCCGATCATGACCGCAATCACGGTGTCAATCCACATCCAGCCGCTGAAATAGATGATGATTGCGCCAATAATGACACCCACCGAACCTAGTGCATCACTCAGTACTTCCAGATAAGCTCCTTTAATATTCAAGCTTTCCTGACTGCTAGAAACCAGAATTTTCATGGAGATCAGGTTAATGACCAGTCCAAGTATGGCGACAATCAACATGCCCAGACTTTCAATTTCAGGGGGATGGCTCAGGCGCTGGTAAGCTTCGAACAAGATATACATCGCCACCAGAAATAGCATAATCGCATTAAACAAAGCTGCCAGAATTTCAAATCGCTGGTAGCCAAAGGTACGTTTATCATCTGCGGGTTTTTGCCCGATCTTAATCGCAGCCAGTGCAATCGCCAATGCAGCGGCATCGGTAAACATATGTGCTGCATCAGAAAGCAAGGCCAGACTCTGAGTCATAAAACCGGCAATAACTTCTACAATTAAAAAGGCTGTCGTCAGGGCTAAGGCGATGGACAGTTTTTTGGCATTCTTCGCACTAACTTCTACATGACTATGATCATGATGATGTGATCCACCCACCTTATACTCCTTTTCATTTGAATCTGATTCTAAGTTTTAGCTACTTCTTATTACCTATACTTTCTATACTACGCTTGCTCTGCTGATATTTAAGCAATTTTTTGTATAACTTGGCTCTCTTTTAAAATATCCATGTCTATTCATTAAGCAAACTTAGTACTTAAATTATTAAATTAACCTCTCTACCGGACATAGAATCAAAACTCAGCATGAGTCCTCAATTTTTCATTTTCCAAAATCCAGGACTGCACTGAAGATCGCTGAAAATTACGCTGGATATAGGCCTGAATCTTTTCGGGAAGCTCAACATCATGACTAAGCAGACGATGCAGCATAAAGGCTAGATCAAAGTCTGCAATTGACCATCGTTCGGTGAGCCACAACTCTTCAACTAAAATTTCTGTGATTGCCAGTAAGCGCTGAATATCCTGCATGGTTTCAGCCGATGCGATTAAAGGCCTTTTAGGTGGAACAAAGATCGAAGTTGAGGGCATATCCTGCCGGATAGAGGAAAAATCAGTTTTAATCAAAGCCTGAACGGCGCGACATTTTGCTCTGGCTTTCATCTCTGCAGGATATAAAGCAGGATAATCCGGTGCCGGAAAAGCATCTTCCAGGTATTCAGTAATCGCCCACGATTCAAATAAATGAAAATCATCAATGATCAGACAAGGAACTTTGCCACTCGGACAAATTTTACGATAAGCCAAAGATTGCTGTTCCAGCAGATCCAGATCGATCATTTTTTCCTGAAAGTTGAGTCCTTTCTCTTTTAGAGCCACATAAACCGACATGGCATAAGGACTGATACGTTTTTTATCGACATATAAGCAGATATTGTGCATTTCTTATCCTGCCTCTTATGATTATCCACTGCTTTCTACTCTAACGCCTTTTTTATAGAAAAGGAAAATATCGCTGCATATTGATACAAAGCGGAGTTATAGTCTTACATAGGATTGCCGATTCGGATGAATCACCTACCTAAGGCTAAATCACCGGATTAAAAAGACTTCTAATTTTTTGCAGAATAACGTTAAATAAATATTTTCCATTTAGACCTGACTGCTATGCTGAACCTTGATCACTTCCCCGATACCGTATATGCCATTCAACATCTGGCTTTTGAAGACCTAGGTGCCTGGGAAGATGTATTTTATCAGTTGGGATTACGTGTTCGCTATTTTGAAGCCGGTATTGATGACCTGCGTAAAGCGTATGAATATAAAGGTCTGACAATTATTTTAGGGGGTCCAATTGGTGTTTATGAAACGGAGGACTACCCTTTCTTACAACAAGAAATAGACTTACTTAAAGTGCGTTTAGAAAAGAATTTACCCACTTTAGGTATTTGTCTGGGTGCTCAACTCATGGCTCATGCACTCGGTGCTAAAGTCTATGCAGGACATAGCAAAGAAATTGGCTGGTCTAAACTTAGTCTTCCAGCCACTGAGAATAATCCACTACAAGCCTTGGAAAATATTGAAGTGCTACATTGGCATGGCGATACTTTTGATCTGCCTAAACAGGCTGAATTATTAGCCAGTTCCAATCTCTATCCAAATCAGGCTTTCCGGATAGGATCAAATATTCTGGCTCTGCAATTTCATCCTGAAGTCGCTGGCGATAGCTTGGAAAAATGGCTAGTTGGTCATACCTCTGAATTACGTCAAGCTAAAATTAATATCCCAGTTCTTCGGGCAGCCAATCTTCAATTTGCGCCTGCACTGGAAAGCACTTCTAAATCTGTCCTAGAGCAATATCTGACTCAGTTAAAACTAGTATCTTGATCAAAGGTACTGGATAAATATTTATGATTAAAAGTTTGCAAAATAGATTAATGGAATCATAGCTAAGATTTTTTAGTTTCAGATAAATGCCAATTCTGATTCATAACTCATCTATTGGCCCAAGAAAAAAGCACCTTTATAAAGGTGCTTTTTTCTTTTTATGCAGAATGGAAATAAATCTTATTTCTTTGCAGGTTCTGCCGGAATGGTCGCTTCAGTGGTGATCTGAACAGTAATCTTGTCACTCACATGCGGAACATTCGCGCCTAAGCCGAATGCAGAACGGTCAAATGATGTTGTGGCATTAAAACCAATTGCCGGAACTTTTGCCATCGGATGTTCACCCTGTTTATTTAACACCGCATCCAGTACCACAGGTTTAGTGACATCTTTCACGGTTAAGTTGCCGGTGATTTTATATTTGTTTTTGCCTAAAGCCTGAACTTTAGTACTTTTAAAAGTAATATTCGGATATTTGGCAACATCAAAAAATTCTGCTGTCTTAATATGGTCATCCAGTGCTTTCACATTCGTATTAATGCTTGCAACCGGGATGTTCACATTGACCGAAGAATTCGCAGGTTTTTCATTATCAACATTAATGGTGCCTTGGATGTCACTGAAGTTTGCAGATGGCGTAGAAAACCCAAAATGGTTCCAGCTAAATACCGTCGCAGTATGACTCGGATCAATTGTATAAGTCACCGGTTTTGCAAAGCTAAAAGTTGCAATAGATGCGGCTACCAAGCCTAAAGTTAATGTTTTCAAATTCATGTTGTTATCTCTCGTCTGAATTAACTTCAGTTTATAGAATCTTGAACCGTTTACATCCCTAAAGATAAAACGTTTTGTTGCAACTATGAAACGATAAAATTGTAAATTCTCGTGTAAATCTAAGCATTTAAGACATACGATACTGGATAAATCCGGTTTTTTTGGCCACTTTATCATAGAGCAATCTGGCTTTATGGTTCGATTCATGGGTCAGCCAGTACACCCGATCACAATTACGCTGCTTTGCTACATCATAGATATGCTGAATCAGTACACGTGCTACGCCCTGCCCGCGATAATCCGGATGAACAAATAAATCCTGCAAATAGGCATAAGGACGCATGGTCCAGCTACTGTTATGTTCGATGACATGCACAATCCCAACGACCTTTCCATCTATCAGCGCCGCAAAACCGTACATTGAATCTAGCTCATAATTGGTTAATTTATCCCAGGTATTTTTACTTACCTCATCCGAAATTTGGGTCTGATAAAAGCGTTGATAGTCTTGCCATAAAAATAGCCATTCGGGCTGTGATATTTGCTCTAGAGATTTGATCTGGATCTGGGATGATATTTCCATATTGAGTAACTTCTTTGGTTTATGTCTTTAATTATCTTTAAGTCAATTATTTACGATATGAGTCATTAGGTTTTTATGATGGCACGAACTTAGATTTATCTCATCTAATGTTCATAAGCAACTGTCAGAGGAAATCATCCGACATAAAAAAAGCCCCATTCAGGGACTTTTAGTATTTTCTGTTAAAGTTTTTCAACCAGAATACGATCCACCTGTTTCAAACCAGAATGCTTTTCATGGTTCTTACGACGTACTTTAATGATTTTTTCTTCAGCCATTTCCTGAAGTAATAGCTCAACCGCAACCATTGCTTCAAGGGGTAGATCCTGCCCGATCCATTTCTGCTCGCCTGCATCCATTAAAGTAATTTCATCACTAATTTGTTCATACAAGCTCATGTTTATCTCACTCTTTCATTTCAATTATGGGAGAACACTTTTTAGCGGTTGCCACATGAAAACAAGGCTAGAAAGCGGAAAAACAAAAG
The DNA here is from genome assembly GCF_013419565.1 of Acinetobacter sp. YH12072. Lineage (NCBI taxonomy): Bacteria > Pseudomonadati > Pseudomonadota > Gammaproteobacteria > Moraxellales > Moraxellaceae > Acinetobacter > Acinetobacter sp. YH12072. Next base: position 45,571 of record NZ_VOZV01000022.1, read on the forward strand.
ACGCCCCAAAACTGGGGCGCCCTTAAAAAACGACTTAATCAGTTGATTAAGCAGTAATCTCTTTTACAGCTGTTACAACAGCTTCAGTTGTAATGCCGAAGTGTTTAAACAGGTCTTTAGCAGGTGCAGATTCGCCATAAGTGGTCATGCCGATCACACGACCATCCAGACCTACAAATTTCCACCAGTAATCTACATGTGCAGCTTCAACCGCTACACGTGCACGAATATTTGAAGGAAGAACCGCTTCACGATACGCAGCATCCTGTTTCACGAACTCTTCAGCACATGGCATAGATACAACACGTACACCTTCGAGTTGTGCATAAGCTTCCATTGCAAGAGAAACTTCAGAACCAGTCGCAATGATGATCGCTTTCAATTCGCCTTTTTCTTCAGCCAGAACATAACCACCTTTCGCTACATTCTCAATTTGTGCTTGAGTACGCGTTTGGAATGGCAGGTTTTGACGAGAGAAGATTAACGCTGTTGGGCCTTCTGAACGCATCAAAGCAGATTTCCAGGAAATCGCTGCTTCAACAGTGTCGCATGGACGCCATGTATTCAGGTTTGGTGTACCACGTAAAGATGCGATTTGTTCAATTGGCTGGTGTGTAGGACCATCTTCACCCAGACCGATTGAATCGTGAGTATATACATGGATCACACGTTGTTTCATCAGTGCAGACATACGTACTGCATTACGTGCATATTCCATAAACATCAGGAATGTTGCTACATAAGGAATGAAACCGCCATGCAGTGCAACACCGTTGGCAATCGCAGTCATACCAAATTCACGTACACCGTAGTGAACATAGTTACCTGCTGGATTGTCCTGTACGCCTTGCGCGCCTTTCCAAAGTGTCAGGTTAGAACCTGCAAGGTCAGCAGAACCACCTAGTACTTCTGGTAGTGAAGGCACAAGGGCTTGTAACGTATTTTGGCTCGCTTTACGTGTAGCAATGGTTTCTTCTTTTACATTTACTTCAGCGATATAAGCATCCGCTTTTGCAACAAAGTCAGCTGGAAGATCACCAGAAAGACGACGTTTTAATTCAGCTGCTTCAGTTGGATATTTTGCTGCATAAGCGGCAAAAGTTTCATTCCATGCTGCTTCAGCTTGTGAACCTTTATCTTTGGCATCCCAAGCTGCGTATACATCCTCAGGAATGACAAACGCTTCATCTGACCAACCCAAAGCTTCACGAGTCAATACGATTTCGTCATTACCTAAAGGAGCACCGTGACAGTCTTCTTTACCCTGTTTGTTTGGTGAACCTAAACCAATCACTGTTTTACACATGATGATGGTTGGTTTGTTCGCTTCAGCTTTTGCTTCAACAGTGGCTTGACGGATTGCATCAGCATCATGACCGTCAACTTTGATCACTTGCCAGCCATAAGACTTGAAGCGTTGTTCTGTATCGTCAGAGAACCAACCTTCAACTTCACCGTCAATCGAAATACCGTTGTCATCATAGTAAGCAATCAGCTTACCCAGACCTAAAGTACCTGCCAAAGAACATGCTTCGTGAGAAACACCTTCCATCAAGCAACCATCGCCCAGGAAGCAGTAAGTGTAGTGATCTACAACTTTGATATCTTCCTTGTTGAATTGCGCTGCTAAAGTTTTTTCAGCCAGTGCAAAACCAACAGCATTTGCGATACCTTGGCCTAAAGGACCAGTGGTTGTTTCAATACCCGGTGCATAGCCCAATTCTGGGTGACCTGGAGTTTTAGAATGAAGTTGACGGAATGCTTTAAGATCTTCAATTGAAAGATCATAGCCCGTTAAATGAAGAAGTGCGTATTGAAGCATAGAGCCATGGCCATTCGACAATACGAAACGGTCACGGTTAGCCCAATTCGGATTTGTTGGGTTATGGTTTAAGAATTCGCGCCAAACCACATCAGCGATATCTGCCATCCCCATTGGAGCACCTGGATGTCCTGAGTTTGCTTTTTGCACAGCATCCATTGCCAATACACGAATTGCGTTTGCAATACGACGTTCATTAAGCGGGGTTGTCATAAATCAGCGTCCAAATAAATTCAGAAGAAATAGGAAATGATGAAAAGACTTTCAAAACTGCCGTCTATTGTCTTAAAAAAACAGCGAGGGGTAAAGACTAGCCTACAATATTTATCAATTTATTGATCTTGTATTTACCTATCGGATAAATATTCTGCACTTTTAAGGTGCATTGATTGACTAGAGTCTAAGTTAAATTCTAATAAGATGATAAATCTGGGATTATTCTTAACTATTTTTTATAAATTAAACTTTTACAATATGTTGAATTCCTCTTCAGGATACCTCCAGCTAGGAGTCAAAACAGAAGATCCAGACTTAAATAAGTGATCTTTTTCCAGTCCATAAAAATGCATATGTGAATATCTAATGTCTGCCCAAGATCATCAGACATGAAAAGATAAAGGTTGAAGTTCAATCAGGCTAGTCGATACCACGAAAATCATTGTCCTCGACACTCTTTAGGTAAATAACGCTGACTGATATCGCTCGAAGAACAACTGCCGCCATAGACATCAAAGGCGATGGATTTGCCACGGATTGCCGTATCTATCCCATCCTGCCGTAGCTTAAATTCAATCCGGCAAGCTGCATTGATCACGACTTTTTCAATATATTGGGTTCCGCTGCCAATTTGACGGCCTGCATCACAGTGACCATCAGAGGCAATAAATTGAGTTCGATAGCTACCCGCTTGCTCAAAAACCTCCGCTAGTTGGCTTCGCACTACATAACTGTGATAACTCATGCCAGCTACTGTCGCCAGAATGGCAATAATTGTGAGTACAATCATGACTTCAATCAAGGTAAACGCCTTTTGATACATGCTTTTCCATCTCCGTACAGTCTTTTAAACAAGTCCATACCAAAAGATTTCGCCACTTCCTGACAGGCGGTTTCTGAAGACTTGAAACTACTATGCAGAATCGGACTATTTGCAGCAAGGCTGTCTGTCGTACGATCAATACCCCCTTCTTAATTTATTAATAGAATGATCACTTTCCTTGATATTTTAGGCACTTTAATTTTTATATTTTTCTTAGTATTTAGTTATGCAAATTTGTTTAGAAATATCACTGCTTAATAAGCGTCCTTTATCAATTCACAGACTATTTATTAAGTTTATTAAATGAATCCGCCCTGCTGTTTAATTAGGCATATCAGTTTTTTTAATTCCAATAATCAAATAAAAGCACAATAATTTGAAACAATTTCGTGCAATTTTGTCGAGTTGCGCTAGTCCTAGAGCACAAGTCGATGTAACATATCGGGTCTTTAAATTTAACTGTGATAGGACTATGCGCGAGTACGCTGTATTTACTTCGGAATCTGTAAGCGAAGGCCATCCAGATAAAATGGCTGACCAAATCAGTGATGCTATCTTGGATGCAATCTTAAAAGAAGACCCATACGCACGGGTTGCTTGTGAAACGCTTGTAAAAACAGGTGCGGTTGTACTTGCCGGTGAAATCACAACAACTGCGAACATCGATTTTGAAGCGGTTGTCCGCCATACCGTTAACAGTATTGGTTATCATCATTCTGACCTTGGCTTTGATGGTTCGACTTGTGCGATCATCAACATGATCGGTAAGCAGTCTCCTGAAATTGCTCAGGGTGTAGACCGTCAGAAACCTGAAGATCAAGGTGCCGGTGACCAAGGCTTGATGTTTGGTTATGCCAGCCGTGAAACTGATGTACTCATGCCTGCGCCAATTTCTTATGCGCACCGTTTAATGGAAAAACAGGCTGAATTACGCCGTAACGGTACATTGCCTTGGTTACGTCCAGATGCAAAAAGCCAGGTGACTTTCGCTTATGAAAATGGCGTACCTGTTCGTCTAGATGCTGTTGTGCTTTCAACTCAACACGATCCTGAAATTTCACAAGCTCATTTAAAAGAAGCTGTGATTGAAGAAATCGTGAAAAAAATCATTCCTGCCGACATGTTCCATGCAGACACCAAATTCCACATCAATCCGACCGGGATGTTTGTGATCGGTGGTCCTGTAGGTGACTGTGGTCTGACTGGCCGTAAAATCATTGTAGATACTTACGGCGGTATGGCACGTCACGGCGGTGGTGCATTCTCTGGTAAAGATCCATCAAAAGTTGACCGTTCTGCTGCTTATGCAGGCCGTTATGTTGCGAAAAACATTGTCGCTGCGGGTCTTGCTGATAAATGTGAAATTCAGGTGTCTTATGCAATTGGTGTTGCCGAGCCAACTTCAATTTCAATCAATACCTTCAATACAGGCAAAGTGTCGGATGAATTGATCGTTCAATTGGTTCGTGAGCACTTTGACCTGCGTCCATATGGTATTACCCGTATGTTGAACCTGATCCAGCCAATGTATAAACAGACTGCGGCTTATGGTCACTTTGGTCGTGAAGGTTCAGATACTGCATTTACTTGGGAAAAAACTGACAAAGTCGAAGCACTTAAAGCATCTGCTGGTCTATAAGTTTTCAAGTTTTAAAAGCTCGCTTTATGCGGGCTTTTTTTATGGCTTCTACTTTTAGCCTGACAAAAATTGAGCTGGAAATAGTTGTGTTTTGTTACATCTAAAACTCATATTAAAACGGATAAACTTATTTTTTATAAGCAGTGAGAAGCAATCCATATAAGGGTTGTAAGAAAATACATTCAAATAATCAGACAATTTATATCTAGCAAAAATTGTATAAGCCTTTATAAAAATTACATTTAGCGAACAAATTCTGATCTAATTATTAGCATAAATTCAAATAAATACTCGCTAGACTGTTTTCGACCTTACAACTACAAAGGATATGACACGATGAATAAATTACTTGTTGCTTTGGGTTTAGTTGCTACCGTAACACTGGTGGGTTGTAGTAAAGAAAAACAGCCTGAGACTGGCGCGACTACAGGTGAGCATTTAGAAAATGCTGCTACTCAAGCCGGCCATGATATGGAAGATGCCACTCATGAGGCTTCTCAGGAAACTGACCAAGCCATGGATAATGCGGCTGCAAATGCTTCCCGTGCCGCTGATGAAGCCGCCGCTGCGACTTCTCGAGCAGCAGATGCAACTGCTGAAGCCGCTAAAAACGCGACTGCTGCAACTGCCGGTGCTATTGAAGAAGGCGCAGGCAAAGTACGTGAGAAAGCTGAAAATTAATTTTTAAAGCTTTCAATCTTTAAAAGCCTGCTTTGCAGGCTTTTAAACTTTTTATACGTTTCACTATTAGACGGGTGATTGTTCTAATTAAAATGATATCTTCTGAAATAATCACGACCTTATATCATTTAAAGTCATAATTATTATCAGTTATCAGGATATTTAATTGGCTCTTAGAAATTCTAGATCAGCCCATTTTAGTGAGAAATTGCGTAATATACGCGACTTTATTTTTAAAACTTGATCTCCCATGTTTGTTATTGCTGCGTCTTCCCAGCGATCGAATCTCTCGGTCTGGGTGGCTTTTATTTTACTTGTATTAGGAACTGTCGGTGCCTATCACATCGTGGGCCTGAACCAGGCTCTATTATTTCTGGTGGGTGGTGCACTGGGTATGACCTTGTATCATGCCTCGTTTGGTTTCACCTCCAGCTGGCGCGTCTTTATTAAAGAACGTCGTGGTCGTGGCTTACGTGCCCAAATGATCATGCTGGGTCTTGCTGTATTGCTATTTTTTCCTGCTTTAGGCGCAGGTGAACTGTTCGGTAATCCAGTTCAAGGCTTTGTCAGTCCGGTTTCGCTTTCTGTGGTAATCGGGGCATTTATTTTCGGGATTGGCATGCAGCTCGGTGGCGGTTGTGCATCAGGCACACTTTATACCGTTGGTGGTGGTAGTGCCCGTATGCTGGTAACCCTGTTCTTCTTCTGTGCCGGCTCACTGATTGCGACTTCGCATATTGACTGGTGGTTTAACCTGCCTCATTTCGCACCTATCTCCATTGTAGAAAGTTTTGGTGTCATTCCTGCACTTGTTTTGAGCTTTGTCATTTTTGCTGTTATTGCTACTGCAACTATCTTTTTTGAAAAGAAACGTCATGGCAATTTAGAAGTTGAACCTCAAAGCCAGCATCAGGGCTGGAAACGCTTTTTGCGTGGTCCATGGCCATTAATCTGGGGTGGAATCATTTTAACCCTGCTTAACTTTGCTACTTTGGCGCTGGCTGGTCGTCCATGGGGGGTTACTTCTGCCCTTGCTGTCTGGGCCGCAAAATCTGCAAGTTTTGTTGGAATTGATGTAGCCTCTTGGGCGTATTGGCAGCAACCAGCCAATGCCAAAGCCTTATCTGAATCGCTCTGGTTCGATATTACGTCTATGATGAACTTTGGCATCATGCTTGGTGCATTATTGGCTGCCAGTCTGGCAGGTAAATTTGCTCCGAACTTCAATATTCCAAAACGTTCATTGGTTGCTGCGGTTATTGGCGGTTTGATGCTTGGCTACGGCGCTCGTCTGGCTTATGGCTGTAATATTGGTGCCTATTTTAGTGGTATTGCTTCTGGCAGTGTACATGGCTGGTTATGGCTGGTCTTCGCATTCATTGGAAATGGGCTTGGGGTAAAACTTCGTCCAATTTTCTTCCCCGGTGAGAAACCTCAACCAGAAAAACTGACTGGTTGCTAAATAAAAAAGCCCATCTTTGTGATGGGCTTTTTTATAGCTTAATACTTACAACGCAGCTTTTAAGTTACAGCCATAATTCATGGTCTGTTGAACTTGGCGATAAGTCGTATAACGATCCAGAATAAAAGTATAGAACTGATCGCTAGATGCAAAATTGGATTTCAGGTCTTCATTCTCGGCTTTAGGTAACTGGATCTTGTCGATCAGATTCAGATTATAATGTCCCAAGCGATACATCTCGGCAAAATAGCCATTCATCATGTCACAATAGGCGACTTTACTGGATTTTAGCGCAGTCCGGCTGACAGGATGCTGATTCAAGGTTTGCAGGTTATTCACATCCAAAGGCAGCTGATGAGAAAAGGCAATACTTTCTACTTTTTTAAATTGCTGAAAGTCTTGTGCCAACTTACTGTTTAGATCATCAAAACGTTGCTGTAATTCCTGTGCACTTTTAACCTGATATTTACCTGGATCTACTGCTACTTTCTGTTGCTCTGCTGAACATGCGGCCAATCCAGTTACCATAGCTAATGATGCCAGCCATACCTTCATATCTATACACTCGATCTAAATATTAGCTGTCATTATGCCTTAAACCTGGGCGAAGATTTTATTTAAAGTACTTTCTCATTCATATAACGCCAGTAGCGCTTAGGTACATATTGGATATGCAGTTTCATATTTTGTCGTGCCTGAATATTCACGCTTTTAAAATAATCTTTCCAAAGCTGATCATAGAGTACTTCTTCATCATCCAGTTCAATACTAAAAGACTGACTATGTCCAATCCGGATTTGTGGATCAACTATTTCTGCATTCATTTCTATCTGATGTACATCATCTAAATCGTAATAGATGCCGTACTGGCGCTGCTCATCATAAATTAGCCAACGCTGGTCTTGGTAACGTTCCTTAAAATGTCGGGAAATAATCGGCAGTACATTAAAATCCGGTTTGACCAGACTGAGAAACAATCCATCTTTGGCCTTTTTGAAGCGGACAAAAGCTTCCATACGATGCTTTTCACGCCCGACCTGTTTGCACCATTGTGACATTCCAATGACTGCATGATGGCCATAATCTTTATCAACCGGCCACTGGTTTTGAAATACATAGACCGCAAAATCAAACAGATTCTGAAACGCCTGTTCTTTTTCAGAAAGAAAGGCATAATAAAAGGCTTTTAAACTGCTGTATGATACTTTCTGTTTTAAGCCTTGCCAGACCCGCTGTCCCTGACTTTCATTCGAGGCCACATGAATAAAATCATCGAATAAGCCATTTTGTGCCTGCGGATTGGCAGTCACTTTGACATCAAACTCTTTAAATTCAAAAGCCCGAAATAGACAGCTTAATAAACCGGTCATGGTGCCATCAAAACAGTAGTGTGCCATCAGAAACCAAATCCCAGTTGAGGTGACAGTTGCTGCTGATATTTGGACTGACCCGCTTGTAAAATCTGCTGGCGAATCTGCTGGGATTGCTGCTCCTTTTTAAATTTCGGTGTATCTGCACAGCGAATAAAATGCTGCGCCCGGTTATACGCCACGCCCATCCGTTTTAGTTGATCGATATGAATCTGACCAAAACGGCGTGCCTGTACAATCTTTTTGGCAGAACGTACTCCAATGCCAGGCACGCGTAATATTATCTTGTAGTCGGCTCGGTTAATATCAACCGGGAAGGCCTCCGGATGGCGTAAAGCCCAGCTCAGTTTTGGATCAATATCCAGATCCAGATTTGGATGCTGGTCATCCACAATTTCATCTGCTTCAAAACCATAAAAGCGCATCAGCCAGTCAGACTGATATAGACGATTTTCTCTTAATAAGGGTGGCGCTGAGCCGATTGCAGGTAAGGCTTTTTCTTCGGGATTAATCGGAATATAGCCAGAAAAATACACGCGTTTCAGCTTAAATTCCTTGTAGTGCCGATCAGCCATCAAAATAATATCTTTGTCCGTTTCACTATGCGCACCGACCACCATTTGCGTGGTCTGTCCTGCGGGAACAAATTTGGGAACGGATTTGATGATCTTACGTTCATCTTTCAACTGGATTAAGCGATCCCGTACAATTCCCAGATCTTTTTGCACTTCTGTATGGGTTTTCTCTGGAGCAAACTTTTGCAAGCCTGCTTCGGTTGGCATTTCCAGGTTGATACTCATCCGGTCGACATATAAACCCGCTTCAGTAATGATCTCCTGCGATGCTCCGGGAATGGTTTTGAGATGAATATAACCATTAAAATTTTCTTCAAGACGCAGCTTTTTCACCACCTGCAACATCCGCTCCATGGTGTAATCTGCTGATTTAAAAATTCCCGAACTTAAAAACAGCCCTTCAATATAATTACGGCGATAAAAATTCATGGTCAGATCGACCACTTCCTGCACGGTAAATGCAGCACGTTTTACGTCATTGGAACGACGAGAGACACAATAGGCACAGTCAAAAATGCAGACATTTGAAAACAGTATTTTCAGTAATGAGACACAGCGACCATCTTCGGTATAGCTATGACAGATTCCATTTCCGGTATTGCCCAAGCCTTTGTCTTTATTTTTACGGTTACTGCCACTCGATGAACAGGACACATCATATTTGGCAGCATCAGCTAAAATTTGTAGTTTTTCTCGGATACGATCAGACATGATTTCAGCAAGTTGTTGGCTAAAAACCTATTATAAATTTTCCCCGTTATGCACTATAGCTTTCCTGTCTTTATAGCGACATCTCATGTCGTAAGAAATGTAATTGAACCGTTATCCATACAGCATTATTTCAAAATAAAATAACCAATATGATTTGCTTAATTCTGCGGCTATAGGCAAAGTAGATAGAGTAACAGGGAGCAAATCTATGTCTTTATTAGAAAAACTCGGAATAAAACATCCTATTTTTTTGGCCCCTATGGCAGGCGTTTCGACACCTGAACTGGCAGCGGAAGTTTCAAATCAAGGTGGTCTGGGTTCGCTGGGCTTGGGAGCCAGCAGCGTAGAGTCTGCGCGCCAGCAGATTTTAAAAACTCAGGAACTTACAGATTGTCCGTTTCAGGTTAACTTTTTCTGTCATGACAGTCAGCCTCTTGATGAAAACGTAGCCCAAGCCTGGATTAACCAGTTTAAAGATAAATTTGCTGAATACGGAATTAATCCACCCACTCAATTACACTGTATTTACCCAAGTTTTAAAGACAATGATGATTTCTTGAATCTGGTTCTTGAAACCAGACCATGTGCGGTCAGCTTTCATTTTGGTATTCCTCTTCCGCACCAGATTCAGGCTCTAAAAGATGCCGGTATTCTGACGATGGTATCTGCCACCAATTTTGCTGAGGCGAAAGCCATTCAAGAGGCAGGGATTGATATCATCATTGCTCAAGGTATTGAGGCTGGAGGTCACCGGGGTATCTTTAGCACCAAGTTTGATGCCTCAGTCAAAACCTCTAATCTGGTCAAGTTAATAAAACAGCATTTTTCATTGCCAGTGGTTGCTGCAGGCGGAATCATGAATGGTGAACAAGCACGTCAGATGATGGACTTCGGCGCTGAAGCAGTACAATTAGGCACGGCATTTGTTCAGTGTAAATCTTCCAATGCCAATGACGCCTATCGTAAAGCGCTACTGTCCAAGCCGCTGACTCAAGTTAGTGCCAGCATTTCCGGCCGTCCAGCGCGTGGCATCATTAATCACTGGCATATAGACATCGACACTCCTGATCGTCTGGATGTACCTGCCTATCCATATACTTATGATCTGGCCAAGCAGTTACATGCAGCAGCGTCCAAACATGGTGATCAGGGTTATGGCGCGTTTTGGGCTGGTTCGAATGTGGCGCAAATTCGTGAGATGGAAGCTTCTGATTTAATTAATCAGTTAGTGCTGGAAATGAAACAGAAATAAAAAAAATTTATTTTTAAAATAAAAAACCTCTCCACGGAGATAATGCCAGTCAGTTAAGCAGACATTAGAAAAATGTAGTAAAAATGAGTGTATGCCAATACGCTCATTTTTTTATGACTTTATCTGAAAATTTAGATTGTACTCTTCAACATTCTCTACCTTCACTT
>NZ_VOZV01000023.1:0-54801 GCF_013419565.1 Acinetobacter sp. YH12072
AACGACGACTTTGTTTAAGGAAATTCCAGTAGGTTGCTTCAAATTTAAGAAAGAAATCATCAATTACGCAAAATAATTCGGTACTATTAAACATCGGGACTAGAGTTTTAAGTTTTGTGTGGTAACTTAACTGATGGCTCTAGTCCTCTTATTTTTCAAGTCAATTTTTTATCCGCGATTCGGGTTATCAATATTCTTATTAACCACCTTATATAAGTTTTATCTTTTAATGGGTGATATTGAGTAAAACGAGTAATGATCATTAACTGAATTGAATCGCTACAAAATATGTAACGATTCTAGTTTAAAACCAAATAAAAAATATTTTAATAATAATTATTAAATTTAAAAACAATAATTTATGTCAGTAAAAGTATATATTTTACTTTAAAATCTTCTCAAATATCCCCCCTCTTTTCCTGCTTGCAATTAAAGCTTTTCAGTCACATGATTAAGTGATCAAGGCTGTATATCAAGTGAGTAAAATCATGACGCCTGAACAACGCTTCCAAGCCATTTTGGCCCAATCCAAGCAGCATGATGAAGAAAAATCCCAGCGCTCAAAGCTGGAAAATAACCTGATCGTGCTCAGTCATGAACTAAAGGAACTCGCAGAACGCATTGAGGAACAAGTCACTGATCTCATCTTCGCTGAAATGGATCATTTTCTAGAGTCCCAAGGCTGGAATTCAGAATTTATTAATACCAGAAATAAAAGATATACCCTGAATGAAAAAAATATTTATCTCAGCGCGCTTAAACCAGCGATTGGAAAATTTTTATTTGTGATCAAGCATGACCTATTTGAAAGTACTGAACATCAGGTGGAAGCCTGCTTTAAGGATAGTACGACCTTGAGTCATTTTAAAACTGCCATGCAAGGTGGAGATCTTAAAAATGATATTCCGATCAAGGCGCTTGAAGAATGGTTAAAAGGCTTGCAGTTGACATTGCAGAAATTAAAAGCTGAAAGTAACCACCTTCAGGCTGATGGTCTGACCTATGAAGTAATTAAGGTCGGTCAGATCCATCATAAAAGACTGCCTAACATTATCGAAGCCTTTTTATCCATTCTGGAGCATAGATAAGTCTGTTTAAAGTTAGGGTTAGTTTTTAAACTTTATTTACAGGCGCTGTAATTCATTGACCGCACTTCCCTGTTCTGCGAGCCATCTCGCGCGTCGCTGGAACAAGGCTGGAGCAGCCTGATTGACCTGATCAATTAAGATTTGTAGATCAGCACGTACCAGTTTTCGGTTTTCTACCACCATCTGACCGTTGACCATGGTCATATGTACATCCTGTCCTTGTACTGCATGTACCAGATTGGTATGTAAATTAAATAACGGGCCTTGATTAATCAAGGGTGTCATTCTTGGGGTCGCAATATCTACTGCAATAATATCGGCAAGTTTTCCAGCTTCTAACGAACCAATCTGATCCAGCATGCCTAAGGCTTTGGCACCTGTCCGAGTTGCCATCTGACAGACAGACCATGAATCCAGTGCTGCAGCATCCAAACCGGAAAACTTCGCCAATAATGAAGCAGTTTTCATTTCTTCAAACATGTCTAAATTATTATTTTCTTTCTCGCCATCAGTACCTAATCCTACAGCAATGCCATGTTTAAGCATTTCCGTAATGGGGGCGGCGCCAGATGCCAGTTTCATATTCGATATCGGGTTATGTGCGACACCAACATTATAGTGTTTTAAGATTTCGATCTCTGCTGAATCGGCCCAGACACAATGCGCTAACAGACATTGAGGCACATCCAGCATACCCATTTGCTCCAGCGTCTGGATCGGACGCACGCCATAACGTCGAAGATTTTCTTCGACATCAAACTTGCTTTCATTGCTATGGGTATGAAAACCCGTCTGATATTCATGACACATTTTCTGGATACGTGCCAAGGCTTTTTCTTCAGCATAAAACAGATGTTCCAAGCCAACCCAGACCTGAATTCGCCCATTTGCAGCTTGATGCCATTTTTGAATTAAAGCTTCATTGCTGTTGAGGTTTTCAAAATAGTTATGATCTGGATGTTCAGCTACATATGGCACCAGCACTGCACGTATACCTAATTGCTGTGCGGCCTCGGCACTACCTTCCATATAACGCCACATATCCACAATGGTAGTCGTACCGGATAGCAGCGCTTCGGCATAACAGAGATAAGAGGCAATTTTGGCATCTTCCGGAGTCACTACCCGATGCATCGGGTCAATAAACTGTTGCAACCAGTCCCAGACTGGCAGACCCTCAGCTGTACCGCGTAGCAGGCCTGAGTGGCAGTGGGTATTAATCAAACCCGGCATCAATAAACTTTTTGGATACTGGGTAACTGCAGCTTCAGGATATTGCTGAGTTAATTCCTGTAATGTTCCTACCTGTTTAATGAGAGCACCATCAATCAGGATGGCACCATCTTTAATACAGTCCAGGTTTGAGTTCATGGTCAGGACATAATCTGCGCTCATAATTTTCATAAAGTAATTCCTGAGATTTGTCCGATTAAGGGCTAAAGGCTTTGCCAAGTGACGCTGGTAAATTGAGTTTCAATAACTTCTTGTCGCGTGAAATGAGAACTAAGACGACAATGGTTGCGATATATGGCAATGCCGATAACAGTTCATTCGGTACTTCTAGACCTAGCGCTTGGGCATGAAACTGCAAAATCGTTACACCACCAAACAGATAGGCACCCAACATCAAACGCGTCGGTTTCCATGCAGCAAAAACCACTAATGCAATTGCAATCCAGCCACGTCCTGCAACCATATTTTCAATCCACATCGGCGTATAAACCGTAGATAAAAAAGCACCGCCAATACCTGCCATTGCACCGCCAAACATGACTGCACCATAGCGAATCGCCAGCACGTTATAGCCCATGGCATGTGCGCTTTCCGGAGACTCCCCAACAGCTTTCAGTAACAGGCCTAAACGGGTTTTACTCAGTACCCACCACACCAGCACAAAAGCAAGAATGGACAGATACACCACATAGTTTTGCTGGAACAGGACTGGCCCTATGAATGGAATATCAGCGAGTCCCGGAATTTTTAGATTTTCCAGACCCGGTAAGGCAGTACTGACATAATTCTGTCCAAGAAAGGCTGAAATCCCGATCCCAAAAATAGTGAGTGCCAGACCACAGGCGGATTGGTTGGTGCTTAAAGATAAGGTAAAAAATGCAAAAATCAGTGCCATCAATGTGCCTGCCAATCCGCCCATAAATAAGGCGCTGGCGACACTGGCATCATATTGGCTAGCAAAAGCAAATCCGGCAATGGCACCGACCAGCATCATGCCTTCTACCCCTAGATTGATGACACCGGTGCGTTCTGCTACCAGTTCACCCAGTCCGGCAAAGATTAAAGGCGTTGCCGCAGCGACAGTTCCGGCAACAATTGCGGTTAATTCAATACTCATGTTGTTATCCTTCTTCTGTCTGGATCAGGCTGCTTGCGCAGTGGTCATGGTTTTTTTGATTTTCTTTTTGGTAAAACGGTAGCGGTTTTCAATCAGGGCATCTGAAGCCAACAGGAAAAATAAAAGCAGGCCCTGGAAAATTCCGGTAATCGCGACTGGGAGTTGCAACTGCATTTGTGCCAGTTCGCCACCTAAATAGATCAGCGCCATCAGGAAACCTGAAAGTACGATTCCAATTGGATTTAGTCGGCCCAGATAAGCCACAATAATGGCTGCATAACCATAACCTGGTGAAATATTCGGATTGAGCTGGCCGATTGGACCTGCAACTTCACAGATTCCGGCAATCCCCGCCATCAGACCTGAAATTCCCAAACTTAACCAGATGGCTTTTTTTGCTGAAAATCCTGCATATTGAGCTGCCAAAGGTGCCTGACCACTGACTTCCAGTTTATAAGCCATCAGACTCTTACGGATAAAAACCCAGAACAGCACCACTGCGATGATCGTGATAAAAATTGAGGCGTTAATCCGTGTGCCTTCCATAATCAGCGGCAGGGTCGCGCTTTCCGAGAACATTAAGGATTGTGGAAAGTTCATGCCATCTGGATCACGCCATGGACCATTGACCAGATACATCAGCAGGAAAAATGCCACATAGTTCATCATTAAGGTGGTCAAGGTTTCTTGCGCATTAAAATGGGTTTTTAGCAGCGCTGGAATCAGGCCCCAAATTGCACCACCAATCGCACCCATAATCACCATCAAAGGTAAAATCCACCAGCCGATCTGCTCATGAAACAGGATGGCAATACCACCGCCAAAGATGGCCCCCATAGCCAACTGCCCCTCAGCACCAATATTAAACAGACGGGCACGAAACCCAACAGCCAGACCCAAGGCAATTAAAATCAGCGGACTGGCTTTAATTATCAGTTCACTCAGATTATAGACTGAAGTCAATGGCTCAATAAAAAAGATATATAAAGCCTGAGCAGGATTCACTCCAAGCATTAAAAACAATAGGCTACCTACCGCCAGCATGGCGAGTAATGCAAGCACAGGTGAGAGCCATTTCATTAATTGAGAAGGATGTTCTCTAGGTTCTAATAAATGCATATTTACACCTCTTCTCTACGCATGCGCTTCATGGACAGGCTCGGATTCAGCCAATATTGCTGGATCTGCCTGAATACCTGACATGAGCAGGCCAATCTGTTCTGCATTGGTATTTTTAGCCGGGACAGGTGCAGACAGCTTTCCACCAGCCAGAACACAAATCTGGTCACTAATTTCAAACAGTTCTTCCAGCTCTTCTGAAATCACTAAAATCGCAACGCCTTGGCGGGAAAGATCAATCAGGGTTTGACGGATAAACATCGATGCGCCGACATCAACGCCCCAGGTTGGCTGGGAAATAATTAATACTTTCGGCTGTTGCAGGATTTCACGCCCTACAATAAATTTTTGCAGATTCCCGCCCGAAAGGCTGCGCGCTTCCGCTTGTGGCCCTGCGGCTTTTACTCCGAATTTTTCGATACATTGCTGGGCAAAAGCGACAGTTTTCTCAAACTGGATAAAGCCCCATTTGTTTAAACCCTGACGAAAAGCAGTCAATAAAGTGTTTTGTGCCAATGTCATATTCGGCACAGCACCACGACCTAAACGCTCTTCCGGAACAAAGCCCAAGCCTAGATCACGTCGCTGACCTGCACTGAGTTCAGAAATGTCATGATCTAATAGAAAGACTTGACCTTTTTTCGCCGTTTGCTCACCGGAAAGCAGAGCCAGTAATTCAGATTGACCATTACCCGAAATACCAGCAATGCCCAGAATTTCACCGGAATTTAGGTTGAGTTGAATATTGGATAAGGACACACCAAACGGATCATCAGTTTCGTAATTCAGGTTTTTTACCTGAAACAGCGTGCGATGTTCGCCTGTATATTCAACATGCGCATACGTCGGCAATTCTCGGCCAATCATTAATTTGGCCAATTCACTGGTACTATTTTCAGAAGGCAATACATAGCCGGTGACTTTGCCATTACGCAGAATCGTTGCTTCATCACAGAGTTCTTTGATTTCATGCAATTTATGGCTGATATAAAGAATTGAGACACCTTGCGAAGCCACCAGTCGCAAAGTTTTAAATAACTGACGTACCGCTTGTGGAGTTAAGACTGAAGTTGGTTCATCTAAAATGAGTAAGGAAGGATTTTGGAGTAGACAGCGGATAATTTCGACCCGTTGTCGCTCACCAACCGATAAAGAAAAAACTTCACGCCGTGGATCTACCGGTAAGCCATATTGTTCTGATACTTCGGTGATTTTAGCCGCTAAGCTTTTCAGGTCTATTTTCTCATCCAGACCTAATAAAATGTTTTCAGCTACGGTCATGGTTTCAAATAGGGAGAAATGCTGGTACACCATGCCAATCCCCAGTTTCCTGGCCATCGATGGACTTTCTATCTGTACTTCTTTGCCATTCCAGACGATATGACCGCTATCTGCTTTGGTCGCGCCGTAGATGATTTTCATCAAGGTACTTTTACCAGCACCGTTTTCACCCAGGATGGCATGAATTTGCCCAGGTTGGACTTTTAAATTAATACTGTCATTTGCTTTCAATGAGTTATAGCTTTTGCTGATATTGATCAGCTCCAGTCGTGGAATTTGCTGCTCATTGAGCGATGACGTTTCGATGTCATTTGACATGTGAGGCAGATCGCTCATAACTCAGTCTCCACTCATTTTGGCCCAGTCCATAAAGTGATTCATGGACTGGGGGATGATTTTTCAGGATTTACTTTCTTTTATTTTTAAGTCATACACATAGTGAAAGGATTATTTAGGTAATGAACCTTCAACTCCTTTCACATAGAAGTTCATTTTTCCAAGCGCTTCATCTGTCATTTTGCCGCCTTTGGCAATCACCAAAGTTCCATCCTGTTTATAGATTGGGCCCTGGAATGGATGTAATGTGCCTTTATGAATCGCACTTTGTGCATTTAAAGCAGACTGTTTCACCTTGGCAGGAACAGCAGGTCCGAAGTTTTCAATTTTCACTGCATCCTGTTTTACGCCATACCAGAGAGCGGCAGGTTTCCAGGTTTTATTAGCCACTTGCTGCATTGCTGGCGTATAAATTTTTTCCCAGTGCAGTACTGAAGCAGCCAGATGCGCTTTAGGACCAAATTTGCTCATGTCTGAATCCCAACCAAAGGCATAAACGCCTTTTTGCTGGGCAGCTTGCACAACTGCTGGCGAATCTGTGTTTTGCATCAGCACATCAGCTTTTTGAGAAATCAGCGCCAAAGCCGCATCACGTTCTTTACCCGGGTTAAACCATGAGTTCACCCAGATCACTTTGGTTTTGACTTTAGGATTGACGCTTTGTGCACCTAATGTATAGGCATTAATATTACGAACCACTTCCGGGATCGGGAATGAGGCTACGACACCCAAGGTATTAGTTTTGGTGGTTTGCCCTGCCACTACACCCAGCATGTAAGCACCTTCATAGGTACGCACATCATAGATGCCTAAGTTTTTCCCTTGCTTATAACCGGTCGCGTGCATGAATACGGTATTTGGGAACTGTTTCGCGACTTTTTCCATCTGGTTCATATAACCAAAAGAGGTCGCAAAAATTACTTTATTGCCCTGCTGTGCCAGATTACGAATCACACGTTCAGCATCGGCCGTTTCAGGTACATTTTCGATATAAGTCGTTTTGAATTTTCCGCCCAGAGCTTTTTCAGCTTTAATACGCCCCTGATCATGAGAATACGTCCAGCCATGGTCACTGGTTGGTCCAATATAGACAAATGCAGCTTTATCGACTGCAAAGCTCTGACTACTGATCCCCAAACCCATAATTGCAGCCGCAATTACAGGCAGTGAAAATTTTTTCATTATCTTTTTATGTTTGGACATATTCAGCATAAATTGCCTCCGTGAATGCCATTTGAGTTTTATAAATAGCGGCTTTAAAAGATCTGAATCGAAATCAAAAATTTTACTGATTGCTATATTTCTATTAATTAGCAACTTCTATTCCAATTCAGTTCAAAAAATAGAACAGGCGGATTGCAAGACACTTATAATTTTTAGAATGATCTGTTCTTTTATTTATTTTTATTAATTACAGAGGTTTAGAGAAAATTATTGGTATAAAAAAGTTTAATAGTTAAGAAATTAAGCCGAAAAATATAGATATCAATCTAAGTCAATGAGCAAAGTTGCTAGAAAACCAGACTCAGCTCAAGATTGAGAAATTAATAAGATTAAATATTCAAGAATTCTTGTAATTTTCTTTTGTTCTGCGCTAGATAAGTGCGTTAGGTCTAAATCGTGTGCGCCAATAAATGGCTTATAGTTAGCAATGTACTGAATGGATAAAAATAGGTTTTTAAAAATAGAAAATTAAGGAAAGTATTTTTAGAAAATAGAGACTGGATTGCAGGGTTTTAAATTGAGCCTACAATCCGGAAAATCTGTTTTTATGGTCTTATAAATAATATAAATAAAATGAAGTAGAATTATAAAAAGAATAATTTCAAATCTTCACCGAGATGACCAGAAGTCTTTTTGCAATTGAACCGTTTCCTGTTCAAGTTCCATGATTGGTCCAATCAGCTCAATATTCTTCTGACCATGAGCAAAAACATACTCAGCAGAAACACTCATAGTCGGATTCTCATTGTGGTTTCCAGTACATTGCAATAATTTTTCTTCGGTCATGGCATAGACCACCCGCCCGATATTGGCCCAATAAATCGTTCCAGAACACATGCAGCAAGGTTCAACTGCCGTATATAAGGTGCATTCAGCCAGATAATCCGGCGTAAAATTGCTGGCTGCGATCCGGGCTAAAGTACTTTCTGCATGGTTGACCGTATCAATATTACATTGGGTCAGTAAAACCGTTTCATGATCAGGTGCAACCAGCACCGAACCAAAAGGATGATGGCCTAAAGACATTGCCCGCTTGGCAACCTTATTGGATAATCTTAAAAAAGATAGCATTTGCTCATGGCTAGGCTGTGGCATAAATTACTCTAAAATTAGTAGTTCAATGGTCATAGCTCCTCTAAAAAGAGGATTTTCGACATATATGGAATAAAAAAGCACCCCAACAGACCAGGGTGCATAAAGGAGGAAATTTAATTTAAACAATATAGCGTTTGCTTAGGCCCCATTCCCCCAGAATGCGGCGATAAGTTGTCGAAGAACGGTCAGCTTCAAAATGTGCTTCCATAGTGATATCCAAAGGTAATTCTTCTGGTTTCTGGCTTTCGACCATGTCCTGATCTTCAGCAAAAATCTGCGCATTAAAGTCATAAACCGCTTGCAGATCACCAGTCGTATCAAAATTACGGGTCAATGGCACAAATAAACGGGTTTGATTATGAGATACCGGACAGCAGGCATTCAGAATTTTCAGGATGCCATTTTCCGGAAAATGCACTGTTAAAATCGCTGAAAATGGTGGATAGACATCAAACACACGTTTCCACAAGAATCCTTCTGGGGCCAGATGCTGCAGGCCATGCGGATAATTGCTGACATCGCTGACATATTCCGTATGCAAGCCATAAGGGGTGCGTACAGTTGAATACTTTTGCACGATCGGGTTATCACGAGAAGCAAACGATTCATGATGCACCCAGGCAAAATGCGCCACATCAATAAAGCCTTCCAGCTGCCGGCCACTTGAACCACCGATATCAACAAATGGCGGTAAGATCGATTGGTGCTCTTCGCTCTCCCAGGTATCCAGATCAGGGAAATTAGCTTCTGATTCATCCCGGCTAAACAGGCTTGTCCAGACCAGACCGTATTTCAAGACTACTGGAAACTTGGTTAAGGTAAAACGATCCGAAATGTTAGTCAGTTCTGGTTGAGCCGGTATTTTGGTGCATTTTCCTTGAGTGTTGTAATGCAGACCGTGATAAGGACAAATGATTTCTTCACCCTTTACCCAGCCTTTGGTTAATGGCACACCACGATGCGGACAGATATCACGAACCAGATGAATGCTGCCACTCTCAGTTTGATATAGGGCCATCTTCACATCCAGAAGTTGTACCTGCTGTGGCGTAGTACTCACATCCTGAATACGGGCAACTGGATACCAATGCTGAGCCAGGATATTCCAGTCTGATGGGTCAAAGCCGCTACAGTGCGGTTGACTGAATAAATTAAGCACCGGGATCGCATTCATAGTTCACTCACAAATATTTATTGCATGACAACGGCTTAAATTTTTATTTCATTAAGCTGCCTTGTTGTTCTTTTATAAAATTAGCCAAATGCCTGTTCTACTGTCTATTAGAATGTTTCGTAGCCCGTGTTCCAAAAAATAGAACACAAAACTTTTACTGTTCCATTTCTTTGAAAATTGGCACAGAAATCGCTTATCCACTTACATAGAACCAGAATCACTTAGTTTCTAGCTGAAAATTATGTGATTAAAACGATGTGCAGGTGGATTGACGTGATTTTATGAATATTACTTTTTCAAGATTTTCAGAATATTTTATTGCCGTAGCCAAAACAGGCAGCCTCAGAAAAGCAGCTGATCAGCTTTATATTTCCGTCTCCGCGATTCATCGTCAGATCGCTCTGGCAGAAGAAGAATTTGGCATCGTGCTGTTTGAACGGTTGCCGAGTGGCCTGAAGCTGACATTAGCGGGTGAATTGCTCTATGCCGACCTACTCAAATGGCAAAAAGAATTCCAACAGACCTGCGTACGTTTTGATGAAATTCAGGGTTTATCGCGCGGCAGCATTGAACTCGGACTCATTGCGGCACTCAGTGACGGTTTCGTTTTAGATTCCCTGCAATACATGTATGAAAACTATCCCTGGATCAATTTCAATATCCAGATTCAGGAAAGTGATACCGTCTCTAAAATGATTATGGATGCTGAAGTTGATTTTGGCATTCTGCTCAATCCTAAAAGTCATAATCAGCTCGAAGTCATGTCTTTTGTGGAAATCCCGGTTGGATTTGTGATGGCCAAATCTCATCCTTTGGCTCAGGCAGAAAAAATCTATTTTTCCGACACTTTAAACTTTAAGCATCTCATTCCCTGTGCTCCTTTAATCATTCATGACTATGTTTATAGCCTGTATAAACATCATCAATTTATGCCGCAGCAAAAGCTGGAGTGTAATGACATTCGCATGATTACTTCTCTGGCAGAGCGCAACTTAGGGATTGGAGTATTGTCCTACATTGATGCCTTACCTTATTTAGAACGTGATGAACTGGTATTTAAACCGATTATTGAAAAAGGGATGCATCCGCTGACCCTTGCTCTTTGTGTGGCACCGAAACGGCAAATTTCCCGAATCTCACAAATTATGATGAACCATCTGATCGACCAGATGGAAGATTTGAAAATCAAATTACAACAGCTCAATGCCTCATGTGCTGCCTGATTCATGTGCAGTACAAATAAAACTTATTGGAAATAAGATATGACAACCTTATGGATTAAAAATCCTCTTGCTGTATTTACCGCAAATGATCTGGATGCCCGTGGTGGCTTGGTCATCCGCGATGGCAAAATTATTGAACTGGTGGCTTTGGGACAAACCCCAGCATCGCCTTATGACCAGTTCTTTGATGCCCAGAATTTGGTGATTACACCGGGACTGATTAATAGCCATCATCATTTTTATCAGACCTTGACCCGTGCTTGGGCTCCCGTGGTCAATGCGCCGCTATTTCCATGGCTAAAAACCTTATATCCGGTCTGGGCCAAATTGAATACTGAACAGCATTATCTAGCCACTCAAATTGCATTGTCTGAATTACTGCTTTCCGGTTGTACCTTTGCTGCGGATCACCATTATCTGTTTCCACAGCAGCTGTCCGATGCCATTGATGTTCAGGTTGAAGCATCAGAACAATTAGGGATTCGGGTCATGCTGACCCGAGGTTCCATGAGTCTGGGTGAAGATTCTGGTGGCTTGCCACCGCAGCATACCGTACAGGATATGGACACTATTCTGCTGGACTCAGAACGGTTGGTGCAGAAATATCACCAGCGTAGTGCTGATGCGATGGTCAATATTGCGCTTGCACCATGTTCACCATTTTCAGTCACCCAAGAAATTATGCGAGAAAGTGCTGCACTGGCAGAAAAACTGGATGTACGTCTGCATACCCATCTGGCCGAAACACTGGATGAAGAAGAATTTTGTCTGTTTAAATTTGGCATGCGCACCGTCGATTATCTGGAAAGTGTAGGCTGGCTTAATTCCAGAACCTGGCTGGCGCATGGCATTCATTTTGATGCCGATGAGATCCAACGCTTAGGACAGGCTCAAGTCGGTATCTGTCATTGTCCGCATTCCAATATGCGTCTGGCTTCAGGGATTTGTCCAACCATGGATCTACTGGAAGCAGGAGCAGTCATTGGTCTAGGTGTGGATGGCTCTGCTTCGGGTGATGCGTCTAACCTGATTCTGGAAGCTCGGCAGGCGATGTATTTACAACGTTTAAAATATGGTGCAGAAGTGATTACGCCTGAACGTGCTTTAACCTGGGCCACACAAGGCTCGGCACAGGTACTGGGACGTGAAAAGCACCTAGGACAAATCGCAGCAGATTTTCAGGCAGATTTAGCTTTTTATAGTCTGGATGATGTGCGTTTTTCAGGGATTCATGATCCGATTGCCGGCCTGTTACTGTGCGGTGCAGACCGTGCCGAACATGTCATGGTGAATGGACAATGGGTCGTTAAAGACCGGGAAATCCTGAATCTGGATCTTGAAGCGGTTCAGGCTGCACATCGTCAGGCAGCGAAAGCTTTACTTGCGGCCTAAAAAATCTATTAGTGAATTCCTGTTATCTAAATAAAAAAAGCCCTTCGATATGAAGGGCTTTTTGCCAAGAGTGTAAATGCAGAATTAATCTAAAGGATTACCAATAATATTGCTGATAATCCCTTTCATGATATGCGGTCCCTGCTCTTTACGCAGTTCCTCATACCATTCTTTGGTCACGGCTTCATCTTTCATATGCGTCACATCACAACGTTTACGTGCGCGTAATACCAGCTCATTGGCGCGTTCATTGCGTTTGTTCTGATAGCGTTTTAAGGCATCTTCCAGACCCAGCGTATTAATCTGTAAAGACCGAGCCAGATAGATCGCATCTTCCATAGCCTGACAACCACCCTGACCAATATCTGGTGTGGTGCTATGTGCGGCATCACCGACGATCACAACACGACCTTTATAGAACTGGGCAAACGGTTCAATATCATGAATTTCAACCCGATTGGTTTTCTGTTCATCCAGCGCATCAATCAGATGCTGAACCGGCGCACACCAACCTTCAAAATACTGTTTCAATAAGGTTTTATATTCTGCCCGATTATTCTCTAAACCGACCGGCAACGGTACATCAAAGAAGAAATAGAATTTTCCGTCTGCCACAGGCATCAGCGAAACGCGCTTACCTTGTCCGACAAATGTGGTCCATTGATCTGCCGGAGTAAGCTTTTCTGAAATTTCTACCAGACCATTCCAGTTGACATAACCGGCATAGCGACGAGAAAACTGTTCGCCCAGTACATAGGCACGGGTAATGGAATGGGTTCCATCTGCGCCAATCAGTAGGTCTGTTTTAATTTCTGTACCATCCGCAAATTTAACCAGAACACCGTCTTTCTGTTCTTGCAGCTCAACCATCTTCTTGCCCAGCTGAATATCTTCACGGCCAAACTCGTCCATCAACATGTTCTGTAAATCAGCACGTGCCACCGGATATGGACGTTGTCCCACTTCTTCAATTAACGGCAATAAACTGAACTGGGTCATGGTGTCGCCCGTCAAGCCATCAATATAGGCCAGCTGATCCATCTGGCCGCCAAGCTTGGCGACCTGTTCAGTTAAGCCCAGATAATTCAAACATTTTACCCCATTTGACCAAAGTGAGATTGCCGCGCCCACCGGTAAAATCTTTTCTGCCTGTTCATAGATGGTGACTTTATGCCCAAACTTTTTTAGTGCAATTCCTGTGGTCAATCCCCCCATCCCTGCACCAATAATTGTAATCTCCATCTATATGCTCCTCTCAAAATTGTGTTTCTTCCTCCCTGTGTAGCTAAAAGCGTGCCATTTCGAAAATAATGCACTGATTTTTCTCAAAAGTTGGCACAAGCCGTGCATTCATCTATTCATTAAAAACCTGTTTTTATAAGGTCTTTCAGCAGAATTACAGACTTTTATAAAAAATTAGATTCACGTTAAACATAATTTGAATGGAAGATAGTTATGGCAACATTATTTGCACCCATTTTCGAGATCCCTGCCCATATCCAGCAGCTTACCAACTTGGCTGATAGCCGGATTGGTGCAGAAATTCTTGAATGTTCAGATGATTTTTTTGCTGAAGCAAAACGAATGTTGCAATTTGATGCACCAATTTTTGTTGAAGATAAATTTGATAATCATGGCAAATGGATGGACGGCTGGGAAACCCGCCGCAAGCGTCATGCCGGCTATGACTGGGCGATTGTCAAACTGGGGGTAGCTGGAACCATCAAAGCACTAGATATTGATACCACATTCTTTACCGGAAACTATCCAGCTTCTGCTGCAGTTGAAGCCTGCTATGCACCAAATGGTGACTTAAGCACCGCAACCTGGCACTCAATTTTACCAAACAGTATATTAGGTCCGAGCCAGCATCATATTTTTAATATTGATTCAGACGAAGTCTTTACACATGTACGCCTAAATATTTTCCCTGACGGGGGTGTAGCTCGCTTTAAAGTCTATGGTGAAGTAAAAATTCAGGTTCAGGACAGCAATCAGGTGATTGATCTGGTCGCTCTGGAAAATGGCGGTCGTGTCATTGCCTATAGTGATGCGCACTTTGGTCATCCACGTAATCTGATTAATCCGGGGCGTGGCATCAATATGGGTGATGGCTGGGAAACCAAGCGCCGTCGTGCACCCGGCTTTGACTGGTGTATCTTGGCTCTGGGTCAGAGTGGTCAGATTGAAAAAATTGAGATTGATACCGCGCATTTTAAAGGTAACTTTCCTGCTCAAGTCTCTATCCAAGCGATTTATATTGAAGATGCGACTGACCAGCAGTTAATTCCGCAAAGTATGTTCTGGCCATTCCTGCTTGAAGCACAAGAGATGCAGATGGATCATATTCATAGCTTTGTTGAGGAAATCTTAAAACAGGGAAAAATTTCTCATATTCGGGTGAACATGATTCCGGATGGTGGCATTAGCCGGATTCGACTGTGGGGAAAAGTTGCCTGAGTAATTATATCTATGAGCATGCAAACCATAAAAATACAGCCCTTAACTGCTGAAAGTTTCTTGCCTTATGGCGAGGTCATTGCCTGCGAAGGCAATGATTTTTTCCATATTAATGATCAGCAGACCGAGCGTTATCATGCTCTGGCGGTTGCTGAAACAGATGCTAAAGTTGGTCTAAGTATTTTTAGAAATATTCAGACTACAGCCATTCCCTTTGCAATCGAAATGCTGGAACGTCACCCTGTCGGTTCACAAGCGTTCATCCCGATGCAGGGCCAGAAATTTCTAATTGTGGTTGCGCCTAATCTGGATCATGAAAAGCCTGATCTCAGTCAAATTCAGGCTTTTATCAGTAATGGTACACAAAGTGTAAATTACCGTGCCGGTACCTGGCATCATCCTTTGCTGACCTTTGAAGCTCCGAGTGATTTTGTGGTGATCGATCGGATCGGCACTGGTCCAAACTGTGATGTTTATACTTTTCCTGAAAAGATTTTTATCGAAAATTAAGCCCATTAAAAAAGCCCTTATCAATAAGGGCTTTTAAATTTCTTATTTATTGTATTTAGAAATGATATTTCACTAAAGCACTCACGTTATTTTCATCCGCATCCGCAATACCGTATTTGTTATTCCAAACCGAATGCTCAATACCGAGATATAAATTGGTATCAGGAGAAATATGCTTACCGACATTCCATTTCCACTGAGTCGTCCAGTTCATCTCGCTCGCATGATCATCTTCAGCAGTTGACCAGTCCAGGAAGCCATCTACCAGGAATTCTTCTGTACCCAGTTTAAATGGCACACCATAAGTCAAGGTAAGCTGATAGTCATCTTCCATATTTTCATTATTTACACGATAAAGATTCACGCTGGCATAATTGAATTTTGGAATAGCCAGGTCGAAACCTACACCGTACAGGAAGTTATCAAAACCTTCACCACCTTCCCAAGTCGTTGCGACCAGCACATCTTTCACTGGACCGAATGCCAGCTTTTGACCTGAAACTTCACCCAGACTTAAACGTGGTGAAAATTCAAAATAGCTTGATTTAATATCATCGGAACCACGCATACGGTCAATGAAAAAGAAGACATCTGCATATTTAACTTTTGCAGCGTATTCAACAGTTAGGGTTGCCTGTTTTTTATCTACAACTTCATAGTTTTCCCCATAAAGCCCAGTAACGCTAAAATCCTGCCAGACTGGTTTTGCCTGTGCAGATGCTGCACCCAATGCAAGTAATGTTGCAGCAGCAACTTGAGTAAATTTCATAAATAAGGTTCCCCAATGGAATTAAAAATCTCATTCTGGATTAAGCAAGAACAAAGCCAACTTTTTTAATTTTTGATAAAAAAGCCCATGACTGGCATGGGCATATGGAGGAAATCATACTTTAATGCAGCGTTTCTGCAATCTTTTCCGGAACCTCTGTTTTCGACTTGAACATTTGCAGATGATTAAACAGAATGTTTAAAAGGATCGCCATTAAACAGGTTGAACTGATGCCAGAATGAAATAGGGTTTGAAACCATTTTGGAAAATTAGCATAGAAAGAATAGTCAATAATCGGGATCATGCCGGCTGCAATTGAAGTTGCAACAATAATCAAATTCTTTTGCTCGTTATAATCAATTTTTGCCAGAGTTCGGATGCCGCTTGCAGCCACTGTACCAAATAGCACCAATCCTGCACCACCAAGTACCGGAACCGGAATTGCGGCGATTAGTCGGCCCATAATTGGAAGTAATCCCAAAACCACTAAAATCATACCGCCAGCAGCGACCACAAAACGGCTTTTAATCCCGGTAATGGCTACCAGCCCGACGTTCTGTGCAAAAGCACTTTGCATGAATGAACCAAAAATCGGTGCAACTGCACTTGAGAACATATCTGCACGCAGACCATTGGAAATACGTTCTGAATCTACTTTGGTTCCAACAATTTCACCCACAGCAATAATATCGGCCGTCGTTTCAGTCATAATCACCAGCGTGACGATCAGCATGGAAATGATTGCACTGAGTTCAAAAGTTGGCATGCCGAAAGCAAAGAAACTCGGAAATTGTACCCATGCACCATGGCCGACTTTACTGAAATCGCCAAAACCAAACAGATAAGCCAGCACTGAACCCAATACGATCGCTAATAAAATAGACAGGCGACGAGTCGAGGCATTTCTGCTCAAATTTAGACAGATCACAATAGCCAAGGTCATCACGGCCAGACTGATATTTTCTACACTTCCCCATTCAGGTGCATTTTTATTGCCCCCCATCATCCAGCGAACGGCTACGGGTAAAAGTGATAAACCGATAATCGTGATCACACAGCCGGTCACGACTGGCGGGAAAAAACGGATAATTCTAGAAAAATAAGGTGCAAGGAAGAGACCAATTAATGAAGCTACGATGACTGCACCATAAACAGCTGATAGGCCTCCACCTGTAGTTACGATCGCCACCATCGTCGCCACGCCCGCAAAGGAAACCCCTTGTACCAGTGGCAATTTGGCCCCGATATATTTCACTCCAATGGTTTGTAAAATTGTAGCCAGACCGCCAACAAACAATGCAGCCGCAATCAATAAACCGATTTGTGTAGCTTCCAAACCTGCGGCAGTACCCACAATGAGTGGTGGTGCGATAATACCACCGTACATGGTCAATACATGTTGCAAGCCATAGGCTGCACTTTTGCCTGCGCCCAGATATTCATGTTCTGGTGAAATGTTTGTGCTTTGTTCTGTCATTCTTTTTCTCTCCCTGAAAGCTTGAATAAAAAAATCAGCTTCCGCGATATGTGGAGTACGCGAATGGGCTGATCAGTAAAGGAATATGAAAGTGCTGAGAGGCATCTTTCACCTGAAAATGAATGACTGCTTTAGGAAAGAAAGTTTCTAGACCTAAGCCTTCAAAATAATCAGAAGTAGCAAATTCAAGACTGTATTTACCTTCCTCAAATTCGGTTAAACCAAAATCTGTGACTCGACCATCTGCATTGGTAAATGCTTTTCCGAGTAATTCACCTTCTTCATCAAAGAGTTTGATTAAAACATGTGCTGCAGGTTTGCCGAGATGCGTATCTAAGATATGAGTGCTGATCATGCTTGCAGCTCCTGTGACAGTCTTAATAAAGCGATTTCCGCCAGTTGCGTATGAACAATACCTTTTTCAGTTTCCGGATCATTAGCTAAACGATCTTTCAAGGCATTCAGCACTTCTTGGCTATTTAGACCAGCCGCTTTAATCAGGAAGATATAACCGTATTTTTTTTCATAAGCGATATTGCCTTCTAGCAAAGCTTGCTGAGTTGCTTCGTCCTGAGTTATCGCAGCCTGTTCACGATTGGAAAAGTTTTTTTCAACTTCGCTTAATTCAGCCTGTGCCTTTTTTTCACCAATACGTGGATGATTATCCAAAGCTGCTTTGATTTCGTCCCAGGTCCAGGTTGCAGCCTGTTGTCTGGCTATATTCAATACATCTTCAACAGATGCATAAGGACGCTTTGCTTCAATCTGGGTCGACCAGCTCGGTATTTGCACACAGTGCTTTAAAAACGTAATGGCCTCTTCTGGAGATGCCTGATTAAATTCAACGAGTTGCACTATTAAATCGCCTGATGATATTCATTTTTTGTTCAGTACAGGTTTTGCAATAACAGTGCCAAATCTTTTTGATCTTGTATTTTTATATAATATATAAAGCAGAAAAGAGAACTCAAGGTTCTCTTTTTTAATATATTTTTCTCATTTTGGTGCGTGATATTTATACCAATGCGTTGCAATATCACCCCGTCGGCAAATCCAGACTTTTTTATGACCTTGCACATAATCGAGGAACTTTTGTAGGGCTTTAAAGCGTCCTGGCCGCCCTAAAATACGACAATGCATCCCGATCGATAGCATTTTTGGTTCAGTTTCACCTTCAGCATAGAGCACATCGAAGGCATCTTTTAAATATTGATAGAATTGTTCCCCGCTATTAAAGCCGCCCGGTGAACTAAATTTCATATCGTTGCTTTCTAAAGTATAGGGGATGATCAAATGAGGGCGTGTTTCACCTGCCTGATTGGTCAATGTACTCCAAAATGGCAAGTCATCTCCATAGTTGTCGCAATCATATTGAATCTGAGGAAATTCAGCCAGTAACTGACGGGTATTTGGACTATCACGACCGGTATACCAGCCAGTCGGTGCTTTGCCCAACAGGGTTTCCAGTACGCTAATCGCCTGATCCATATATTGGCGTTCAAGCTCAATTGGCATGTCCTGATAATGCACCCAGCGCTGACCATGTGACACTACATCATAATTGGCTTCTTTAATCGCTTCGACTATATAAGGGTTGCGGATTAAAGCCATCCCAACCCCAAAAATAGTCATCGGCAGATTACGCTTTTTAAACTCGTTATGAATGCGCCAGAAACCTGCACGTGAGCCATATTCATACATGGAATCCATCGACATGTGTTTGTCTGGAAAGCTAGCCGCGCCGATAATGTCAGATAAAAATTGTTCTGAACCGGCATCACCATGTTCAATGTGGTTTTCACCACCTTCTTCATAATTCAGTACAAACTGAACTGCGACACGGGCCTGATTGGGCCATTCTACTTTAGGTACATCACCATGATAGCCAATCAAGTCACGTGAATAAGGCTGGTTTCGAATTTGATCTATGAGTTCTTGTCCGCGTAGATAGGTACTGGTCACGTTTAATCCCTGATGTGTTATATCAAACAGTAAAATTGAATAAGCGTGACAAGCAATTTATGCGCCAAAAAGGATCATTAAATTTTCATGAAGTTTCACTAATAGTTCGATCTAATCTAGGATGATTAGGAACTGTAAGACCATAATTATTGAATATTCTTTCTACTCTAAAATAGGGAATTTTATTTTTACTACATATCTTTTTAAGTTTTTCCTCATCTTTGGATGAAATTTTAATTCCACCAATTACAGTACAAATTAAATCTGTATAAGGAATTTTTTGGATCGGTTCATTTGTATAAGGTCTTAAAATTCTGAACTCTTTTTCATAGCTCCATTCTTCAGATTTCGTTGTATAGATCTCTAATATTTTTTCTTCTGATTTTAAACGATCTTTTAATGTAACTAATGGCATTTTATTTGAATAACTTACAGGAATAGGAAAAAACTTCGCATAAACTGAATTCGATTTTAGTAAATCTCTTTTCAGAAATTTAAATTCTGTTAAAAAGCCTTTATGAAAATCTGCATAATGAGACCACATAAGAATATTAAGTGGGTTGTGGTTTAAGCAGCAGATTCCCATGCGATCATTCATTTCTTTGAAATAGCTTAGATCATGTATCTTTCTTTTTTCAGAATCCTTATATTTCTTAGCTTTTTTTTCTGCCTTTTTTCGACTTATCTTTGCCCCCCTATCTTTAAATATTTTCTTTATTTCTTCTGCTGAATAATGATGACTCTCATCAATATTTCCTACACAGTCTAAAGGATCATTAAATTTTTCAGGCTTTGTAAAACTTATAGTCCCTTCTGTTAGAAGCTTTAATCGACTATCAGTAATAGGCTGATGTTTATATAAATATATGTAGTTTTCATCTTGATAAACGAATGGATATTCTAAAATATTGAGCAAATTAGCAAACTCTATCTAATCTATTGAATTAGTAATCTATATACTTTTTAAACATACTCATCAAGATCAAAAATAAGAAAATACCCCTCATCCTAACCTTCTCCCAAAGGGAGAAGAAACTTTCCAAGAATTTATTTAAATAGTGGAAATTCCCTCTCCTTTAAGGAGAGGGTCAGGGAGAGGTAATTAAAACAAGAAATACCTTTGCGCCATCGGCAACACTTCCGCTGGCTCACAAGTCAAATGCACACCATCAGCACGAACTTCATAAGTTTCTGGATGCACTTCCATCACAGGACAGTAACTATTATGTTTCATATCCTGTTTAGTTACCTGGCGTGTCGCCTTACATGGTGAAATCAACTTTTTCAGACCTAATTTTTCATGTACGCCATTATCAATTGCGACTTGCGACAAGAATGTAATACAGGTGTTATGCACTCCACGTGGATAAGCCCCAAACATCGGACGATAATGCACGGGCTGTGGTGTTGGAATAGAAGCATTAATATCACCCATTGGTGCTGCTGCAATCATGCCACCTTTAATAATCATGGATGGTTTCACCCCAAAGAATGCAGGTTTCCACAGTACCAGATCGGCTAACTTACCTTCTTCAACAGAGCCGATTTCATGGCTTAAACCGTGAGTAATTGCAGGATTAATCGTATATTTGGCGATATAACGTTTGACCCGGTTATTGTCCCTATAGGCTGTATCACCTTCCAAAGGCCCACGTTGCACTTTCATTTTATGCGCCGTTTGCCAAGTCCGTAAAATTACTTCACCCACACGACCCATCGCCTGAGAGTCTGATGACATCATGGCAATCGCACCCATATCCTGCAATATATCTTCTGCAGCAATGGTTTCGCGTCGGATACGGCTTTCTGCAAAGGCCACATCTTCTGCAATCGCTGGATCTAAATGGTGACAGACCATCAACATGTCTAAATGTTCATCGATGGTATTGACGGTATATGGACGAGTTGGATTAGTTGAAGATGGCAATACATTCGGTTGACCAATGGCTTTTAGAATGTCCGGTGCATGTCCGCCACCTGCACCTTCAGTATGGTAAGTATGAATGGTTCGATTTTTAAAAGCTGCCAAAGTTTCTTCCAGAAAGCCACTTTCGTTTAGTGTGTCAGTGTGGATGGCGACCTGCACATCATACTGGTCGGCTACAGTCAGACAGTTATCAATCGCTGCTGGTGTCGAGCCCCAATCTTCATGCAATTTTAAACCCACTACACCAGCTTTAATTTGTTCTGCAATTGGCTCTGGCTGGCTCAAGTTACCTTTACCCAATAAACCAATATTCATTGGTAAATCATCAATCGCTTGTAGCATTGTGGCAATATGCCAAGGCCCTGGAGTCACGGTTGTCGCAGAAGTTCCAGCTGCCGGACCTGTACCGCCGCCGACCATCGTGGTTGTGCCAGACATCAGTGCCGTTTCAACTTGCTGCGGACAGATCCAGTGAATATGGGTATCAATTCCGCCAGCTGTTAATATTTGTCCTTCGCCAGCAATGACTTCTGTAGCCGCGCCAAGTGGAATAGTAATATTTGGCTGAATATCCGGATTACCGGCTTTACCGATTTTCCAGATTCGACCATTTTTTAAGCCTATATCTGCTTTAACAATGCCCCACCAGTCGACAATCAGCGCATTTGTAATGACAGTGTCAGCCACTTCAGATGACAAAAGTTGTGATTGACCCATACCATCACGAATGACCTTGCCACCACCAAATTTAACTTCTTCACCATAAGTGGTGAAATCCTGTTCGACTTCAATGAATAATTCAGTATCAGCTAGACGAACACGATCCCCGACTGTTGGTCCAAACATTTCGGCATAAGCACGACGTGACATTTTCATGATTTATAAACCTTTATAATTCTGCTGCAATTTTTATGAATCGAGCTTGCCCATGACCCGCCCGGCGAAACCATAAACTTCACGTTTTCCAGTCAATGCGACCAGTTCCACATCGCGTTTTTGCCCAGGCTCAAAACGAATCGCCGTACCGGCAGCAATATTTAAGCGAAAGCCTTTGGCCAGCTCACGATCAAACTGCAAGGCATCATTTGCTTCGGCAAAATGGAAATGTGATCCGACCTGAATCGGTCGATCACCGATATTAGCAACAGTCACCTTCAAAATTTCCCGACCAACATTCATTTCAATATCGCTCTCAGGTGTAAAAATTTCCCCTGGAATCATATGCTGCTCCTATACGATCGGTTGATGGACAGTGACCAGCTTTGATCCATCTGGAAAGGTTGCCTCGACCTGCACTTCTGCAATCATTTCCGGAATGCCTTCCATGACATCATCACGTGTCAATAAGGTCGTACCGTAATGCATTAATTCACTGACCGTCATGCCATCACGCGCACCTTCAAGCAATGCTGCAGAAATATAGGCAATGGCTTCCGGATAATTCAGCTTTAAACCTCGGGCTTTACGACGCTCTGCTACCAGACCCGCAGTAAAAATCAGCAGTTTATCTTTTTCTGTAGGATTGAGTTCCATAACTGGTTCCTCATTGATATATATGTATTTCTAAGCAAAATATGTGCAAGATTCGATATTTGGTGTTCTCTCCCTTTGGGAGGGAGTTAGAGGGAGGGTTTTAATAAATGTTTAATCACCTCTCCCTAACCCTCTCCTATAAGGAGAGGGAATTAAAGGATTACGTCCGCCAAATTCTCGGAAATGTCTCATCCAGATCAAACCAGTAACGTCTTAGACGGGCGCGAATTGCAGCAAAACCATCATGGCATTGACGGACATCATCTCCCAGAAAACGTGCACTAATTACATCGCCAAGCAAGGTCAAGGTAACCGGTACATCCATCCGCATAATGAGCTCACGAATTAAATCGAGATGCTGTTCCAGATAAAAACTCGCGCGGTATTTTTCAGGCGGTACAGCCCAAAAGCTGCCCATCACCGCATGTCCATTCATACCTAGACATGAACTGAGCCAGCGGTCATTGCCCTTAAAATTCAAGGTGTCTGCAACCAGCAATTTGTCTTTGCGCCAAAGCTGAAACCGGTTTTGATAAGCTCCCTGTTCAAACTGCTCATCTCTTGCCTGACGTCCGATCACCAGCATATCCCAACCGATAAAACTGGCTGCTGTATCTAAGTGGACGATTGTTTCGGAACTGGCATTAGCCCCATCAAATAGCATAGTTTCTTGAGGTAGCCATTCAAAAATGGCATTGTCATTTAAACGGATATGAATGTGCTGAAAAGCCTGCTTGCCATTGGTTCTGTACCATTTCCCGGCACCCGGTGTAGTCACTAAGGCATGGGCATTGGCATCCACCTGCATATCAAAAGTGAGATGATCTCCACCGGCGATCCCTGCTGGCGGATGCACGATAATGGCATGGCAAATCCCATTGGCTTCTGGCCATAACATTTTCTGGATGCGTACCGGTCCATGATGCTTGCGATGTTGCAAAATGGTTCGCACAGTCTGTTGCTGCGCCTGAAATCCCATTTCCAGACGTGCATACCATAAGTTCTGCTGCGTGCTTTTTTCTGCCAGTTCGTGCATCAACAAATCAACTCAATTTCATCTGCAAATGATTTACCAAGTATTAAGCCAAGCCAATGACAGCAACAACTGCAGCTAAACCACCAACGATCTGCTTGCCATAAGGCACATATTTTTTCACGAATGCACCCAGAGCCAAGCCTGCACCATAAATCAAAGCCATTGCTGAAACCATGCCAACAATTAATAGCGATACATGACCACCTTGACCCAACTCACTTCCATGCGCTACGCCGTGGAAGCTGGCCAATAAGATTGCAGCGACAGGCAAAACCTTATTCGATTTAGTCCACAGCGCAACAGCTAAAATGACCAGTGAAGCGATGATGCCTGACTCAGCCATTGAAGTTGAAAGCAGACCTTCGCTACCGAACACAAAGCCTGCAACCATCGCTACTGCCAGACCGATGAGACCCGAGATTTTCCAGCGTTGATTTGCAGTCCACATCAATACACCAAAAGCAATTGCCATCATCAGGTGATCTAAACCGGTAAAAGGATGGACAAAGCCAGACCAGAATCCACTGTGATGGTCATGTCCCGCGTGAGCCATTGCCAACATAGGTAAAGCAGCAATACCTGCGACCAGTAACTGTTTGAATAGACGCATGATGAATTTCCCCTTAAGACTTAAATAAACCTTGTTTTTCGATAAAGCTGATAATCTCGTTCAAGCCATCTTGTGTTTTCATATTAGAAAATAAAAATGGTTTATCGCCACGCATCCGCTTTGCATCCTGATCCATCACCTCCAGGCTGGCACCGACCATTGGCGCTAAATCTGTTTTATTGATAATCAGCAGATCCGACTTGGTAATTCCCGGACCACCTTTACGTGGAATCTTCTCGCCACCGGCAACATCGATTACATAGAGAGTTAAATCGGACAATTCAGGACTAAAGGTTGCCGCAAGGTTATCGCCACCACTTTCAATAATGATCAGCTCCAGTCCATCAAACTTTTCACACAAATCATCAATCGCAGCCAGGTTAATGGACGCATCTTCACGAATTGCAGTATGAGGACAGCCGCCTGTTTCTACACCGACAATACGGTCTGGCGACATCGCTTCATGTCGGGTTAAAAAGTTCGAGTCTTCTTTGGTGTAGATGTCATTGGTCACCACTGCCATATTGTATTTTTCACGCAGTGCAAGACATAAATTCAGGGTTAAAGCGGTTTTACCTGATCCAACCGGACCACCAATTCCAACGCGTAATGGACTACGTTCTGACATGTTGATTTCCTTTATTACATTTTCTAGGCACCAGTTTTAATGATGCTTTTCAATTTTTTTACTGCTAATCTAATCTGAAAATTAAGACCGAAATAAGCGTGAATACTGGGTTTCGTGCGACATGCTTAACATGGCATATTGCGGTAATGCGCTGCTGATTTCATGATCGTCCAAAGCTAATGCAACCTGTACAGCTTCAGGAATTTCCTGATGTAATTGCCAGATAATCCGCTGCCCGCTCATTTGCCCGAGTGGAATGGTTTTTACTGCTGCCAGCACCTGATTTTCCAAAACTGTAAAGCTATAAGCAGTTAAGACATCGGCAAGATCTAAGCCTAGCTCACCACATAAATGTGCATACACCGGCACAAACCCTAATTGCTTTTTTACGCTCGGCGGCTGCTTTAACACATCTCTAATCCATGCATTCAAGGAAAATGCCAACTGCTGTGATTCAGCCAGTAATTCTTTGGATTCTCGGCTCGCGCGGTATAGCTCTGCCCAATACTGAAACTGTTCAGGATCATTAAAAGACTCCACCAGACGCTTGAGTACGGGAAGCTCAAAACGCACCAGCAGCATTTCCAATACTTCTTGGAAATAGCTCACACAAGAGGCTTCATCATGCACCATGCCTTTTTCAATCGCGCTTTCCACCCCTTGTGAATAACAGTACGCTCCAATCGGCAACGCCGTTGAAGATAGAGTCAGCAAGCTGAGCAGCTGAGACGCATTAGTGATGGACATGATGTAACGCCTTGATTGGGCTTAAACGGTGGTCATGCTGATGCTGTGCATAAGCCCCACTTTCAGGTTCAAATGGGTGCATGACTTCATTAACTTCAAGACCTAAACCTTGCACCATTTCAGCCAGTACATGATCTGGTTCAAAGTACAATGCAGTAGGTGTGAGCATTAGAGGAACATGACGATTCCCCAGATGATAGGCTGCTTTCAATAAGTCAAAGCTATTGTCCGTAGTCACCTGAATCAATTTTTCAGGCTTCGCATCGACCCGAAGAATGTCACCCTGTTCAGTTGCTATAAAAGAACCACTACGCAAGATTCCAGTACGTGGTAAATCTGCACCAATATCGACACCATTTTTTAAAGTTGC
The DNA here is from genome assembly GCF_013419565.1 of Acinetobacter sp. YH12072. Taxonomy (NCBI): domain Bacteria; kingdom Pseudomonadati; phylum Pseudomonadota; class Gammaproteobacteria; order Moraxellales; family Moraxellaceae; genus Acinetobacter; species Acinetobacter sp. YH12072. Next base: position 26,312 of record NZ_VOZV01000023.1, read on the forward strand.
ACGAAAACGGCTCTTTTGTCGTGTATCGAATGTGAGTTCAAGAGACTCAAAATCACTTTCTGGTGCAAGGTTTTCCAAACGTTGCGTATAAATTTTCATAACTACCCTACTGATGCTGATAAATCCTGTATTTGTTCCAAATTGAAACCAAATAATTTTTAGCATTTAAAATTTGCATCAAAATAAAGCAGTTATCGTGCCAACTTGGATTTTTAAAGATTCTAAAATTGAATGAAAGATAAAATCTCAAATTTTTTTGTTGAGCTAATACGTAAGTTAAATTATTTTCTTGATTCAAAAATTTAAGCTAATATCTCTACAATGATTAAATAAGAATATGAGAAATAAATGGCAAAATTTTTAAACACAAGCGGAACAAATTTCTTTCTAGAAGAACTTATTAAAAATGCCAAAGAGCGTTTAATTTTAATTAGTCCATATTTGCGTCTCAATGATCGTATTAAAGAGCTATTGGAAGACAAAGATCGGCTAAAAATTGATATCCGTATTGTTTACGGTAAAAGTGATCTGCATCCTGATGAAATTAAATGGATGCAAAAACTGGATTATGTGCGTCTAAGTTTTTGTAAAAATCTACATGCAAAATGCTATTTGAATGAATCAGAGTGCATCATTTCAAGCTTGAATCTCTATGAATTTAGCCAAGTGAATAACAATGAAATGGGGATTCTAATCCGCAAGTACGAAGATAATGATGTATTTAAAGAAGCTTATGAAGAAGCACAACGGATTATTCGAATTAGTGATGAAGTCCGTATTACTTTAGATGAGGTAAAAGCAGAGACCATCCCAACTGAAGAGAATAAATCAGAAGAAAATACAGCGTTCACGAAGCTGACCACAGCGAAGCTTGCAGCAAAACTAGGCTTAAAAACAGCAGACACTTTTGAGAAATTGATTGCCAAAGGTTATCTAACACTCAATGAAAATGGAAAGCATTTTTTAACAGATGAAGGTAAATCTGCAGGTGGAGAATTCCGAACTGGACAATATGGCATGTATTTTTTATGGAGTGAGAATACAGAGATTTAATTATATTTATAAATCCCTCCAAACCTCCCTTTGTAAAAGGGAGGCTTTAAAAGCAGTATGACTAAATTGCTACCAGATCCCGAATACCTTTTTCCGGCATTTCGCTTCCAATACCTTGAGCAATCACTTGCCCACGTGCCATGACGGTATAACCATCTGCCAGTTCTTCAGCAAAGTCATAGAACTGTTCCACCAGAACAATTGCCATTTCACCGCCATCAGCCAGCTTACGAATTACCCGACCAATATCTTTAATGATAGATGGCTGAATTCCCTCAGTCGGTTCATCCAAAATGAGCACACGCGGTTCAGATGCCAATGCGCGAGCAATCGCCAGTTGTTGTTGCTGGCCACCGGATAAGTCACCGCCGCGTCGATACTTCATTTCTTCTAATACCGGAAAAATCTCATAAAGATGTTCCGGAACTTTACGGGTTTTGGCTCCTTTAAATTTCGCCATGCCAATCAAAATATTTTCTTCTACTGTTAGGGTTGAAAAGATATCTCGTCCTTGTGGCACATAAGCCAAACCTGCCCGTACTCGCTGTTCAGGACTCAGTTTGGCAATATCTTTGCCATCTAAAAGGATCTGACCTGATTTGATGGGCAATATCCCCATCAGACATTTCAGTAATGTCGTTTTACCAACACCGTTACGACCCAAAACCACTGAGCACTCACCGACAGGCGCATTGAAAGACACATCACGTAAAATGTGACTACCGCCATAAAACTGATTTACATCTTTAACTTCTAGCATCAGTCAGCCCCTTAACGTCCAAGATACTTTTCAATGACCTCTTCATTGGCCTGTACTTCTGCCAATGTGCCCTCAGCCAGAATCGCCCCTTGTGCCAGCACCGTTACTTTTTCACTAATGGTATCGATGAAGCTCATATCGTGTTCGATGACCACCAGCGTATGATTCTTTTTCAGTTCCAGACACAGTTCAGCAGTCCGTTCGGTTTCGGCATCGGTCATCCCTGCCACTGGCTCATCCAGTAAAATGAGTTTTGGACGTTGCATCAGCAGCATACCAATTTCCAGCCATTGCTTCTGACCGTGCGATAAAAGCCCTGCAGGTTTGTGAATAAATTCCTGCAAGCGGATTTGCTGTAAGGATTCATCCAAGGCATTTTGTGCATCCGGATCGAGCTTGCTGAAAAAGCTTTTTTTAACACGTTTATCTTTAGGTGCAGCCAAGAGCAAATTTTCCATCACGGTGAAATTTTCAAACACCGTTGGTTTCTGGAATTTACGCCCGATGCCAGCTTCTGCAATTTCTTCAGTACTCATTTTCGCCAGATTATAGGTTTGGCCAAAAAATGCAGAACCTTCAGTAGGACGGGTTTTCCCGGTAATGACATCCATCAACGTGGTTTTACCCGCGCCGTTTGGCCCAATGATGCAGCGCAATTCACCTTCTTCGATATACAGCGATAAATCATTTAAGGCACGGAAAGCCTCAAACCAGACACTGACTTTTTCCAGATAAAGTGCGATCCCATGGCTAAAATCTGGCCCTTGCTCTTTTGGTCGGCCATAGCCTTCAGAAGCATGGCCGCCATGAGGTTGTAAAATTTCACTCATTCGCTACGCTCCTTTTTAAAACGGTCAAATAATCCAATCACGCCTTTAGGCAGGAAGATGGTGACCACAATAAATAATGCCCCCAGAATTAATAACCAGGCTTCTGGATAGGCCACAGTAAAGTAAGTTTTAACTGCATTAATTAAGCCTGCACCCAGGATCGGACCGATCAAGGTACCGCGACCGCCAGCCGCTACCCAGACTGCCATTTCAATCGAGTTCACCGGATTCATTTCGCTCGGATTAATAATCCCGGCTTGTGGTACATACAGTGCACCAGCGATACCTGCAATCACAGCAGATAATACCCAGGCTGAAAGCTTGTACCATAAGGTGCGGTAACCTAAATATTGCAGACGGTTTTCACTATCACGAATCGCGCCAAGCACACGACCATAAGGTTTATTCATTAAATGGCGTAGACCAACAAAGCACAGCAATAACACCAGAGCCGTGATAAAACATAGGCTGGCACGCATCGGTGCTGATGTGATGTCCATGCCTAAAATGGTTTTGAAACCGGTAAAACCGTTATTCCCGCCAAAGCCTGTTTCATTGCGGAAGAATAAAAGTGCTGCCGCAAAAGTCATCGCCTGAGTAATAATCGAGAAGTAAACGCCTTTGATTTTTGAGCGGAAAGCAAAGAAGCCGAAAATAAAGGCAATTAGTCCTGGTACCAAGACCACAAGTATCATGGCCCACCAGAAATGATTAGTCCCCACCCAAAACCAGGGTAATTCAGTCCAGCTCAGAAAACGCATAAAGTCAGGCAAACCATCACCTGCTGATTGACGCATTAGATACATCCCAAAGGCATAACCACCCAAGGCAAAGTACAGGCCATGACCTAAACTTAAAATACCGGCATAGCCCCAGACCAGATCAAGTGCTAAAGCCACCAACGCCAGGCACATGATCTTGCCGATCAAAGTGACCCAATAAGCAGACAGATGCAGGCTTGAATCCGCTGGCAATAAATGCAGCCATGGCAAGGCCAGTAAAATAACAAAACAGATCGCAATTGCGAGTGCGCTATAAGGTTTATCTGAAAGTAATGATGTGATTTTCATAGGCTTACTCCACAAAGCGTCCTTTAATGGCAAACAAACCTTGTGGGCGTTTCTGAATAAACAAAATCACAAGAACCAAGAGAATAATTTTCGCCAATACTGCACCCATACCAATTTCCAGTACGGTTCCACTGACACCTAGTCCCAAAGCGGCAAGAACTGCACCCCATACTTGACCAACACCACCGACAACAACCACAAGGAAAGCATCGATAATGTAGTTCTGGCCCAAATCTGGCCCAACATTACCCACTTGAGCCAAGGCACAGCCGGCAAGACCGGCAAGACCTGAACCCAGACCAAATGCCATCATGTCAATCCGGCTGGATCGGATACCGACAGCACGAGCCATTTGACGGTTTTGCGTTACGGCACGGACAAATAAACCAAAACGGGTTTTATTCAGTAGATAAACAAGTAGCAGCAAGACAGCTACAGTAAAGACAATAATTGCAATACGGTTATAAGGCAGCATCAGGCTTGGAGTAATCGAGATCCCGCCTGAAAGCCATGAAATGTTAGAAACTTCGACATTTTGTGCCCCAAAGATCATCCGCACCACTTGCATCAGGATCAGGCTCACCCCAAAGGTTGCCAATAAGGTTTCCAGTTGACGGCCATATAAAGGACGAATCACGGTACGTTCGATCAGCATGCCAATCGCTGCACTGACAATAAATGCCGCAGGAATCGCTGCGATCAGATACCAATCTACCAAACCACTAAAATGCGATTTAAAGAAACTTTGCACTACATAAGTGGTATACGCCCCGATCATGATCAGCTCGCCATGCGCCATATTAATGACACCAAGCAAGCCATATGTAATGGCTAATCCTAAAGCCGCAAGCAATAAAATACTGGCAGTACTTAAACCGGAAAATACATGTCCAGCCCATTCACTGGCCTGAATTCGGGTTTTGATACTACTTCTGGCATCGACCAGCGCTGCTTTTAAATCAGGATGTAGATTTGGCTGAGCCAGTTCATTTTGAACCAGTGCAAGAACGTCTGGTCTGTTGGAATCTTTTAAAACTTTTGCCGCTTCTATTTTGGTCAGGACATTTTCAGATTGATAATCCAGACGTGCTTTTAACTGGGCAAAACGTGATTTAACCGTATTGTTTTTTTCATTTAAATACATCTGATTGATGGCTTTAGCATCAAGTTCGGACAAGTTATTTTCCAGAATATCAATCGCCTCAAGTCGCTGAGAGGCTTCTTCTGAATTTAATTTCTTTTTTGCTAAACCAAAGGTCAGTGCTTTATTTAAGGTATTTACCAGCGTAATTTGCGATAAATCAGATGGCCAGGTTTCCACGGTTTTTCCGTCAGGATAGCTAACCAGTTTGTCTTCTGCTTCCAGAATATAAGTATTGCCTGAACTGTCAGTATAAAGCTGATCTTTTTCAACAAACTCTGCCAGCTGATCAAGTTGTTCAACACTGGCAGGCCACTGGTTTAATAAAGCACGACGAGTGGCAAAGTCCCCACGAACAAACTGCTGAATAGCATCAAGTGACTGTTGAGATGATTGCGATACGGTTGTTTCGCTAGATTGAGTTTCCGCATGCACCATATTGAGACACAAACACTGACTCAAAATTAAAAAAATGGCCGCGAGATTTAGGCGAGTGGACATGAGTGCCCTCCCTATTTATATATTTAACGCTGTCCCGTCCGGGAGATGAAAAACCAGAAAGGCCTACTGCCGGAGCAGCAGGCTTTGGAGGAAATTATTTAGGAATGTATGGGCTCCATGGCTCAGCAGCGATGGTTTTCGGAGTCTTATAAACCACGTCAAACTGACCATCACCACGGATCTGACCAATCATCACTGGTTTATGTAAATGATGGTTGTTAGCATCCATTTGTAACTGATAGCCAGATGGTGCATCAAAAGTCTGACCTGCCATTGCTTCACGAACTTTATCCACCTCAGTAGAACCGGCTTTTTCTACCGCCTGTTTCCACATATTAATACCGACATAAGTCGCTTCCATCGGGTCATTGGTTACGAACTTATCTGCATTAGGCAATTTGTATTCCACAGCATACTGTTTCATCTTGCCGCTGAATTCGGTATTTTTCGGATTTTTCACGGACATGAAGTAGTTCCATGCCGCTAAATGACCGACCAAAGGCTTGGTATCAATACCGCGAAGCTCTTCTTCACCTACAGAGAATGCCATAACCGGAATATCAGAAGCTTTAATGCCCTGGTTACCCAATTCACGATAGAACGGTACGTTTGAATCGCCGTTGATGGTTGAGATCACCGCAGTCTTTTTACCTGCAGCAAATTTTTTCACGTTACCGACAATGGTTTGATAATTACTATGACCAAATGGTGTGTACTCTTCCATGATGTCAGCATCAGCAACGCCTTTAGATTTCAGGAAAGCACGAAGAATTTTGTTGGTGGTACGCGGATAAACATAGTCTGTACCCAATAACACAAAGCGTTCTGCTTTACCGCCTTCTTCACTCATCAGATATTCAACAGCAGGAATCGCTTGCTGGTTAGGTGCAGCACCGGTATAGAAAATATTTTTAGACTGTTCCTGACCTTCGTATTGGACTGGATAGAACAATAAGCCGTTTAACTCTTCAACCACTGGCAATACCGATTTACGTGATACCGAAGTCCAGCAACCAAAGATGACCGCAACTTTATCCTGAGTGATGAGCTGACGTGCTTTTTCAGCAAATAGTGGCCAGTCAGATGCTGGATCAACGATAACCGGTTCAAGCTTTTTACCTAAGACCCCCCCATTGGCATTGATTTCATTAATCGCCATCAATGCTGTGTCTTTTAATGAAGTTTCAGAAATGGCCATCGTGCCAGATAAAGAATGTAAAATACCAACCTTAATCGTTTCCCCACTAGTTGCAGCTGCTTTCGGCTCAGAGGTAGCGGCCGTTTTATCTTCAGGCGACTTTGAACAACCTGTTAAAGTCAGTATTCCCAACATTGCAGCAACAATTAAATTTTTAGAAAACTTTTTCTGTTCGACTTTCATGTACTTCTCTCCAACCTTAGTTAGGCTTTTTTAGAAAATTTGAGAGAAGCTATTCAAATACTGTGCCACTTTTAATTTATAATTTTAACCCACTGAATTTCATTATGATTATCTATTTAAAATAAAAATAGAGATTAATTTTTGCACCAATAAATACATGTTGCCCTAAAATAGAAAATAAATTCTGAGGCGAAAAATCAATTAATTATCCTAAAAACACATCAAAATAGCGCAGCCTTTTAAATCAAAATATTAAAATGCTTACTAATGATGCATAAATAAAATGAGCAGAAAATACATCTGCTCATCAATATAATTTATTTTTCATCAATAAAATTTTGCATATGCTGCAAAACTTCCGCCGTCTTTTCACCATGTAGCCAGTGCCCTGCACTTTCAATCACTTCAACCTGTGCATGAGCAAACTGCTGATTGATGGCTTCAAAATGTTCAGGTGTAGAGATATACGATGAATTTCCACCTCTTAAGAATAATGCTGGAAGTTCATTTTTTTCTATCTTATTCCAAGCAGTAATATCTTCATAATGATCAAACAGTGCTTGCACATTAAACAACCACTGCTCTTTATTAAATGATTTTAAAAGAAACTGGATGACTATTTCCTCTTGAATATATTCACGCATAATTTTTGCTGCTTCATTTCGTGAAGCGACTTGCGCCTGTTGGACTGCAAACAAGGCTTTAAATATTTCAGAATGATGATTTTCTTGATATTGAATTGGCGTGATATCTAATACAACCAGTTTTTCAATCAGATCAGACGCCAGGTCTGCCAGCTTCATGGCAATTTTTCCGCCCATTGAATGCCCGACTGCAATAAATTTTTTAATATTTAAACTGGCTAAAGTTTCTAAAATATCTTCGGCCATGATTTGATAATTCACTTCATCAGAATGGCCAGATAAACCATGATTTCTGACATCAATTTGAATCGTAGTTGCCTGCTCTGAAAAATGTCGGGCTAACATACCTAAATTACTTAAACTACCAAATAAACCGTGAATAAATACCATTGGGGCTAAAGTTGATGTTTCATGGGTTTGTATTTGATAATTCAGGATCATTTGAGAATTCCGTGATTTCCTATGTTAGGTGTTAATAGTGGAGTTATATTGGAAGTTAATCAATTGCCAATGACATAATTTAAAATTTTGCTTAGGCTATTTTTATGGAAATAAAATATGCTTAGGCTAAATTGCAATATCTGCTCATAATTGAGTGTCACACTAGATCATTAATAAAAAAAATATTTTAAAATTTTTAGGAAATATACGAGTTTTAGAGGTTTATTTGGTATTAAGTTTTAGTTATGGGATATGGATTTTGCGAGAATAAATATAAAGTAGAAAATTGCTTAGGCTATTTTAGCGTGCAATGATTTTACCGCCCTTCGTTTGAGTAAAAAAGAAACATATAAATATTTAATATTTCTTAATAAATTTCAAAAGTAGCTGATATTTACCCGGTAAAATTTGTATATAAATAGATTTTTATAAAGTTTATTTAATGAATAATTTAAAAAGCACTGAAATCCATATGCTACGTATCAGAGTATTTATGCATTTTATAAACAAGCTGAAAGTCGAAAAAAGGGGCTAATTTTTTGGCCCTACCCTTTTTTATCCGTCTATACCTTTATCAAGATCAACATTCCTAAATAAGATATGAATATTTAATTTCATTAGCTTCTATATGCTTCATATCTGATAGTTTAAAGTAGTGTATAAAATGTATTCTAAGGCTATCTTATGAACAATTTAGTTAAAAAAAGCATTGAATTCTTAGTGGAACAAGACGTTGTTGAATCAGCAGAATGTGTAATAGCAGAAGCGGGTTTAACTCCAGCAGAATTGATCACGATAGTTTATGGTGAAATTGTTCGAACAGGTCAAATACCTATTATCCCTCAAGTAGGAACTAAGGATTTCAATATAGCTCGATTAACAGCAGCGAGTTACTCTATTCCAACTGTCAAAGTTTCCATTCCAGAACAGAAGGATGCATTTTTAAATGATGATGGTGGCTATTAAAACTCAAGACAATGCTCTTGCTTTTATGGATTAATTACACTTCCCTACTCTTACAAAATATTGCGGTGGTCATACCTGAGTTATTCATACTCTGTGCTTGTCGATCCAAAAAGTTTTTAGCAATCATAGCCATTGTGGGCGCCATATTGAGCTCTTGATTTTCTTCAGAGACTTTTTGAATCTCTTCATAAGCCGTTAAACGCTGGCAGAATGCCTGACGTTGACTTTGTGCATCAGCATTCTGATCTGGATCATCTAAAATATGTTTGGTTTCATTGACTATTTTTGTTTGCATAGCAATAAACTGATCATAATCCGCTTGTGAAAGCTTTTCGGCAAAAGCCATATTGTTCAATTGCATGCAAATAAAGAAAGTACATATTAAAGATGAGGATTTGATCATTTCGAAGGTCTTCTTTTAGTTTTCTTCTTTCCAGACATCTTCATAATCATCTGCATCAATCATGAAGCGGTAGCCCTGCTCTAAAGCCAGATAAGGTAAAACTTCAGGGGCGACATCCTGTAACTCACGTACAGTCATGGTTTCAAAAGCATCTTCATTTGAAGCCAGTTCACCACCATAAATATACCAGCTAATATTTTCTTCTGTCTCAGGCTTTCTACGGATTCCGACAATTGGATCCTGCTTCAAGGTATGTACAGCCACTGCAACAACATCATCACCACTTACTTCTATATAGGCAGAACCGACCTCTTCACACAGCAATTTCTGCTCTGCAATCAGTTCCTGTAATGGTGATAATTTTTGCGTGTTTTTCGACATTCGGTTTGACTCATTAAATTCTTTAAATACCGCTTTAGTTTAGCCTAGTTTTAAAAAATCTAATGCGTATTTTTATAAACTACCTGAAGATCTGTCCTTAAAAAGGATTAAAGACAGATCGGAAATAAAGCTTATTGGAAAACTTTGAAGCGTTGATCATCTTCAAGATAATCTTTCGCACGCGCTTCGCCTTCAACTGAACCAAATACCAGTTGAGCACGAAGTTTCCAGTTTTCTGGAATATCCCACTCTGCATGAACCAGCTCATCTACAATCGGATTATAGTGTTGTAAAGATGCACCCAAGCCTTCAGTATGTAATGCAGTCCAGGTAGAGAACTGAGCTATTGCAGTTGAATGTTCTGCCCAGATTGGGAAATTCTCGGCATAAGATGGGAATTGCTGTTGCAACCCTTTTACTACATTTTGATCTTCAAAGAATAAAACTGTACCCATACCAGCAGCAAAGGTTGCCATTTTTGCAGTCGTTTTTGCAGCACTTTCTTCATCTTTGGCATAGCTTTTTAATTTATCAGCGACAAAGCCCCAGAATTTTTCATGTTCGCCATTGAATAAAATAACGGCGCGAGATGATTGCGAGTTAAAAGATGACGGACTTTGCTTGATCGCATTTTGAATCAAATCAGTTAAATATTCAGGAGACTGTTCTACATTTTTACCAATGGCATAAATAGTACGGCGTTTTGTAATTAAATCTAAAAACTGATTCGACATTCGGTTAAATCCTTGGATATATCTTCGGGAAAACTGGAACCTTCACTTATTTTTATGAAGGAATTCTAATGAATAAGAATTCTATGATTCATTTACTCACAAGTACTGATAGCTTAAAAAAATATGACTGGAATAGCTATATTATTAAAGTAATATCTTTATATATTCTTTTGATAAAGAATAGTTTTTTAATTTATTTTTTATCAAACGATAAAATAAATGCCCTTTTCTGAGCCAATTTATGTTTTAAAATAAGTCACCATGTTCAATGATGTAGCAGAAAATTGTTTTGATGATAAATATAGAAAATTGCTTAGGCTATTTATTTTCATAAGGGAAATGTCAATCCTTAGAAATCGCTATAAAAAAATCATCCCCCAATTTGGAGGATGAAATTGAATGAATCAGCTTGAATTTACTTAGAATTTGGCATTAAGCACTTGAGCAGAGACTTTATTTTTCCAAAGATCACGTAAGGTTGGTAAATAGAATTTTTCACCAAGTTCTACCAGTTCAGCATCAATCAAGCCATGCACATCATGCATAAATAGATAATCCAGATCCACACTAGAAAGCTTAAGATGTTTCTTCTGATATTCTCTGCGTTTTTGCTGTGCCTCTTTCACCAACTGATCTGCAAATGTCTTATCTTTATACTGAGTGATCGCATTTAAACGCAATTCGATAATGCCCCAGCCAGTTAATAACATCTGAAACGTTTCAAAGTCCTGAGTGGTTGATTCCCAGGTCATTTCATCAAGATTTTCATTTTCCGGGAGAACAGGTAAAAGAAGTTCCATTACACTTGGAAAAATCTTTTTAAAATTCAGAATAAATTTAACAGGATGCTCACCTGGATAATCCTTGAATTGAACCTTTTTTTGAACATCTGTTAAATAAATATCAAGCATTAAATTTTCCTTAAACAACCTGCCATTTTATGGATGTTTATTCATATGCTATAGAAACTCATGCGGAATAAACGCCAAAACAGCAGTAAAAACGAACTGCATTTTAGCAGCTATATACGCTTATTCAATGTTAATTCGGTATGAGAAGCCATGAGGATAAGCTTTAGCACTAAAAAAATTTCAATAATTATCTCTAAATATCCTTCTAATACGATTTCACCCGTAATTTTAGATTCTTTCTTTTATTTGCTCATGAATCTATAAACTTAAGAACTCCTGATGAGAAGAATAAAAAAGCCCACTCACAGAGCAGGCTTAATAAACAATTATGAGTTGAGTTAATCTATCTCACCTGTTTTGCCGGTTCCCATACATTCGATACACTGTTTAGCTTCCACAACGTTATAGCCGGTACCGCTACAGCTGCTACACTTCTTTTTTGTATAATCTGGATATAGATCCTCATCTGGATAGGATTCGTCCAAATCAAAATCATCATCAAAGTCAGTCATCACCCTTACCTCATTTTTCTAGTTATCAGGGAATTTCTATTAGTAATCCTTCATTGCATATCTGTCAAAACATGAACGATAGATGGTTCATAGCATTTAATAAGCAAGCTTAATTGAATGAGAATTTTCCAGAAAAAACATGTGCAATTGATTTTATTAAAATTTGTATGAATAATCCTTAGATATTATAAAGCCCTCATTTAGAGGGCTTTATTATTTAACCATAATTAGAAGACTTATTTTACGTTTGGAGCCACCATATTTTCAGGGCGAACCACCTGATCGAACTGTTCTGCAGTTACCAATCCGAGTTCTACTGCGACCTGTTTTAAGGTTTTACCTTCTTTATAGGCAGTCTTGGCCACTTTAGCTGCATTCTCATAACCAATGACTGGATTCAATGCAGTGACCAGCATTAATGAATCATGCAGGAAGTGCTCAATCTTGTCACGGTTAGGCTCGATTCCGACTGCACAGTTATCGTTAAAGCTGTTACATGCATCGCCAAGCAGTTGAATAGACTGCAACAGGTTATAAGCAATCACTGGCATAAAGACATTCAGCTCAAAATTCCCTGATGCACCGGCCACATTAATCGTCGTGTCATTTCCTAGAACTTGAGCAACAACCATGGTCATGGCTTCACTTTGGGTTGGATTCACCTTACCCGGCATAATACTTGAACCCGGTTCATTTTCAGGAATACGTAATTCACCAAAACCACAACGTGGTCCGCTCGCCAGCCAGCGAATATCGTTGGCGATTTTATTCAGGCTAACCGCTAAAGTCTTTAAAGCACCTGAAGCAAATACTGCTGCATCACGGCCGGCCAAAGCTTCAAACTTGTTAGGAGCAGTGACAAAAGGCAAACCTGTTAATTTAGCCAGAGTATCCGCAGCTTTAACAGCATAATCTGGATGTGCATTGAGGCCTGTACCGACGGCGGTTCCGCCTAATGGCAGTTCATATAACCCTTGCAAAGCCTGATACAGTCGAATTAAAGCATGATCCAGTTGAGAGACATATCCACTGAATTCCTGACCTAAAGTTAAAGGTGTGGCATCCTGAAGATGGGTACGACCGATTTTTACAATCTCGGTAAATTCCTGAGATTTGGCATGCAAGGTATCACGTAAACGTGTCACTGCCGGTATTAGCAGTTCATTGATCTGTAAGCTAGCTGCTACATGAATCGCAGTCGGAAAAGAGTCATTGGTCGATTGAGCGCGGTTGACATGATCATTTGGATGCACAGGCTTTTGTGCACCTAAAGGATTACCCAGCTTCTGGTTAGCAATATTGGCAATCACTTCATTACAGTTCATGTTACTTTGCGTGCCCGAACCGGTTTGCCATACCACTAGCGGGAACTGGCTATCCCATTGACCGCTGATCACTTCATCCGCAGCACCGATGATATAGGTCGATAACTCATGAGGAATCTGGTTTAACTCGGCATTGGTGATCGCAGCTGCTTTCTTGACCAAGCCCATGGCACGAATCATGGCGCGTGGCAAATGCTCATTGCCAATCTTGAAGTTCTGTAGACTACGCTGAGTTTGTGCGCCCCAAAGTGCTTCACTCGGTACAGCGACTTCTCCCATCGTGTCATGTTCAATACGTGTTTGCATGCTCAACCTCAATTGTTATTCCATGTTTTACTCATTTAGACAGCAGCTTCAATGCTGTACTCTATTCATCTTAATGAGTTTGATTAATTTTGCAAATGATAATTATTATCAATAATTAACTTATAGGATTCTTAATCACTGCCCTCTTAACGTATTCTGATAGAACAGCCATTCATCCTCTAACATTTTCCTTAAGGTATAGCGTGGCTGCCAATGTAACAACTGTTGGGCTTTATCCGTATTAGCACCCAGTTGATCCATTTCAGCATGCGGATATGGCAAAGCATCTACTGTAGGAACAGCGGATTGGGTGACTTCTGCAACCTGATCCAGCAAAGTCTGCATTGAGATCAGCTCTCCAGCGATATTAAAGGCTTCGCAAGTCCATTGTTGCTGTTGAGACAGCCAATGTAGCGACTTGAATACCGCATCACAGACATCCATCACATGTAGAAAACTACGTTCTACTGTATAGTCTTCGGTCTTGGCCTGACGGCGCAATTCCAGATATTCACGCTGCTTCGCACCCACCTGCATGGCCAGAGGCACAATATTCTTTGGTAAAGGTGGCACCCATTCACCTAAAATGCCATTTTCAAAAGCACCCGCGACATTGGAAAGACGTAACATCGCAATACGCCATTCATTATCCGTCTTGGCAGTATCCCGGATGATTTCTTCCACCATCTGCTGTGATTTAATATAAGGATTTGGATAAGTGTAATTGAAAGCCTGATCTTCTTTTAAATCCGTTCCGGAATGGCCATATACAGCCAATGAAGACAAATGCACCAGATTGCGTACTCCAGTACGCTGCATGGCACGCATCAAGCTCATGATACAGCTGACATTATCATTATAATATTCAAGTGGTTTTAAAACTGATTCTTCTAATGATTTAAAGCTGGCAGTATGAATGACAGCCTGTACTGAATTCTGTTCAAAAACTTTATTTAATGCTGGAGTGTTACGGATATCAATTTTGACAAAAGGCACATAGCGGCCGGAAATAAATTCAAGGCGTTCTAAGGTCTGTAGACTGGCATTGGCCAGATTATCGACCACAATGACCTCTAGTCCTTGTGCCATCAGACTTAAAGCAATATGTGAGCCTAAAAAGCCTAAACCACCCGTCACTAAAATCATTGTTTATTAACTCCGCTTTAGAATCAGTATCTTAAATTGATATGGTGTTTATTTGGTGCTTTCTCCGACTTATCCACAGGATCAAAAACGCAAAAACCGACCCAAAATTTCTTCTGAGCCGGCTAATCTGCTCAATAAGTATATTTTATTTTACAGGTCGAACAAAAGTTGATTGTTATGTAATGTATGGAATTCATGACAATGAATTAAGCCTCATCTTGAGAGCTTTTATTAAATTATAATCTTCAGTTATAAAGCTGAAAGGTAAGAGTATGAGCTACAACTATCCTCACTATATAAAGAAGAATGGAAGATATTTGGCCTACCGAATCCAGACTGATGAGTATGATTTCTTGGAAGTGTCAGACGTTGATGCTATGTATTCTGCTGGCTGGTATTGGGATAAGGATTTTGAGAAGGCTAAACGGTTCTACAGTAAGTATGAAGCTGAGAAGTTTTTGAGGGATAAGAAGGGAGAATTTTGGGAAGGTGTGGAGGTTGTTAGACAATGATTAATTATAAAATTTTTTCTTCTTATGCAGATCAGATTAAAGATGCAAATCAATTTAAAGGGTTGCCTTTATATCGATTTTTCAGAACATCAGAACATGCTCAGACCCTGCTTGATGGGAAGGTTTGGATTAGCACATTACAAAAGTGTAGAGAATTTGAATGCGCTCAACAAGGTGATCCAGATGAGGGATCTTCTACATTTGAGCAAGAACTTTTGGTTATTGAAAATAGATATATTACTGAGGAAGATTATCAAACTGCCTTGCATGCTGGCATTCGTATTTCTCCCCCTGGCACCTTCCATCCTGGTAGAATAGTATTACAAAACAATAAGAGAGTTACTAGACTCCCAAATGGCTTCTTGCTATGCACGACAAACACACCTTCGAGTTTACAGGCTCAATCCAATGAATGGAAATATGGGGTTGAAATAGGACTCCGTCCATCAAAATTTTTTGAGCTATTAACAGATGCAATTCATGAACATAATATCCCTATTATGAGTCGTTCTCACGCTTGGGCTGATTATGATACTAGTCGTATTTATCGTGATTATCGACAACCACCACAAAACTTAGCCTTTATAAAACCAGATCTTCATAGGGCGCAATCAGAATACAGATTTTTTTGGGAAGCGCCTTATGGGTATGAATATCCTGATGGCTTATTGATTGAATGCCCAGAAATTAAACCATTTTTAAAAAAGATATATTAAATATTGAAAGCCCTCACTTAGAGGGCTTTTCTAATTAAAAAATTGCTTTTTTAAGTAGATTAAATGCAGCCTTGGCCGCGTTAGTGAATCGAAGAATAATTGGTATCCAATAATCAAGATTCGTGAATACTTCCACAATTTCCTTCTTGGCAAATTCAATTACCCAGTTCCGTTTTTCTTCACCAGTTAAAGTGCTGTTTTTCAGCTTTTCAGCTGCATCCATATACTTTGCAATCTGACTTAGAATTGGGCCGCCTGATTCAGCTACTTCTAATGTTGATTTTGATACTTGTTCAATTGTTAATGCTGTCATGCTTCAGTCACTCCTGTAGCAGTTACGCCAGACATAACTGGAAGGTTATAACGGTGATCGGCTGGCCGATTAGTCATGCCATACCAACGGAACTCCTGAAATTCAGACTCTGCATATAAGGCATAACACACCATATTAGACTGGTTACCACCTAAGCAAACCAGTTTACCTGTTTTACTATCACGACCTACTACAAAGCAGACGTGACCACCACCCTTACGTGACTTAATCGCTACACAGCCATACGCTGGCTTAGATAACTTCGCTCCATAATTCACATAATCTAATGCCCGATACCAATGCTTTGGATATTTCACACCGGCTACTTTAAGACAGTGAGCAATAAAGGTTCCACACCAGGCTGTTTCATCCTCTGACCACCATGCACCAAGTGATTTAAGCCACTTCAGGATGGTTGGATTATGCTTGGTCTTACTGGTATCCTCGCGTAATCCAATATGTTTTTTGGCCTCAATCATCCATGCCAGATCACTGGTTGGCTGTTGTACTGTTAAAAGGCTATTTATCCCAGACAGGCTTGGCTCATGTAGTTCTGGCTGAGCTTTTTTGCGTCCAACATATGTAGCCAAGAATACCAAAACGATAGATGCAATGCTTTGATATGGCTCAGGCAAGACATTGGCGTTATACACTTCCTGCAGAATTAAGTGCACACAGGATAAAAAAAGCGCCATATAGGCGCCGTATTTTACTGAGTCAAACTTCCATACATTTTCATTAATTAATTTCATCATTTCCTCTCACATAGTTTCTTTCATAAAGTTTGTTGCGGATTTCTTCAACCGTTCTTAAAAGTTGATCAGATTGTTTTTCAAGGACTTGGATTTTTTGACTATTCGCCATTGCTTGTGCATTCACTGTGTCAGTTTTGGCAGTTTGATTGTTCCAGGCGGCAGCAAAGACACCTATGATTGCAATCCCACCCCAGCGGACCAGATTGGTCACACTATCTATTTTGGTTTTACTTTCATGCAGCACCCGGATCTGCATATCGACTTCTTTGTGCTTGACCTCGGCATCCACTCGAATTTGCTTCATTTCATCTCGAAGGCTTGATTTTGTTCTATCTAGATCATCCTCAAGATTTTTCTGGATCTTTTGCACATTGCTATCAAGGTTTTGTTGTTTCTCTTGAAGTTGATCGAACTGCATACTCATACGGTCAATTTTTTGCGGCACATCTTCGAGTTTTCGCATTTCCTGACGCATCTCTTGGCGCAGTTGGCTGATACTTTCTGATATCGCAAGTAGTTGTCCGGATGTGGCTGCAGGTGGATCAGTCAAATAGTCATTCGACATTGCGCCCCCTAAATTTTGGTAATAAAAAAGCACCTAAAAAAGGTGCTATCGTTTGGTTAAGTTTAGACTTCTATTTCTGAATGCTGACCAGTTGGTGCTGGCCTTAAAATCACCTGGTTTGAGATAAATACTCTGGCACCTAAGTTATAAGCTGTACCGGATGTGCAAAGCACTGGACCAGATCCACCATCGATCTGCACCCGATACTCTGGATGCTTCACTGATGTGATGGTGCCAATGTATTCGGCATGGGTTGGATTCAAGAGCTTACGCAGTTCAAATAAAGGATTACTCACGGCTAACGCGCTCCACGATAATGGTTTCATTCACCTTTTCATGCGAGAAACTGCCACTCACCCCATCAATCACGCCCCACCACTGGCCATTAAATGCAATCGATTTACCGGGTAGCATCTCGCCAATTTCTTGACTGACCGGAATATCCGAGAAAGTATGCAGCTCTTGAATATTAGCTTTCACCAGTTCATTTTTGCCGTAACTGGCACCAGACACCACGTTAAACAATGGCCCTGTGACTGACTCAAGCGGCACATCACCCGAAGTACCACGTTGCTGTACTTTCAGACTTTCGCCACTTCGACTATTCACTACGGTGATGGCATTAAAGTCAGCAATGTATTCATCGTTCTTCTTGATGTTTTGCTGCATCACCAGGCTTTCAGATAACAGAATATCGTAATCATCTACAGACATCACGTCCCAATAGCCTTTCTGGTACCGGGGTAAAATGGTCAGTGTATTACCTGCTTTCTGGCTATAGATAAAGCCACCACCTGCATCAACCACCTGCTTTATTGCATCGATTGGCGCCAGTTCTGCATAACTCAGACTCTCAATCGGAACGATCCAGCCCAGTTCATCAATCAATCTCCAATCTAAGTTGGTACCGCTATTTGCCCGATCAATTTCAGCCTGAACCAGTTGAACAGAAGTACGTTCGTTGTCCTGGATAAAAGAATGCAAAGGCCCATATTTATCAGAGTTCAGAGCTGTCACACTCCGACCCGGGTAGGTATATAAAGCGCTAGCAAAACGACGGGTTTCTTCTGGATCTTCTAGCAAGACATGATGCTCAAAACCATTGATGACCAGTTTTAAAATGACCGGCTGCCCATCGATAGGCTGCAACTTGTCTTTCTCGGTATGGGCCACGGTAATGGAGTAAGTCCAGCACCATTGAGATCGACTAGTACTGTAAGTGCCATCCATGACTTTGATTTTCTCGCCGGTATCTAGCCGCTCGGCTGTTAATGTATTCACGATATACCACCAGTTCCTTTTCGGCAGTGCTGGAATACAGTCATCTGCACCAAAATTTAAAATAACATTGTGTGAATCAACGTCATGACAGAGGCAGACAAAATTTAAATCACCCGTGCCTTCGTATTTGGGTATTTCAGGCTTTGGCCAAGGTTGAACCGGATGCTTGCGGTAATGAATCGCTTTGGCCTGATCCCAAGGCAAATCCGACTTGGTGATAATCTCAAGGCTTTTATCCCACTCAAATGAAAAGCGGTGCTCAAAGACTTGCGCCACTTCATGGGAATAAGTAAAAGTCTTGCGACGACGGATCATTTCCTGCCAGACCGTTTCCCGGTTATGCCGCAGTTTGATCGTTTCTTCATGCAAGTAACACTGATGAATAAAACGCTTATCACCTTCTTCCCAGATCACATACGCGTCAGAACTTAAACCGGTTGTTTGCTCATGCAAGGATTTAATTGCACGAGTTAATGACCCTGCTTGCTCATATTGAATATCTGCCTGATTAGAAATCACCAAGCCTTGGTCATAAAAAAGAGCCTCATTCGAGACTCTTAATACTGGCTTGGCCCACGGTATTTCCGTGGTGCTTAAGGCTGCAATTGCTTTCTGATATCGCATGTCAAAGCCACAGGACACACCCACCAGATGATTGATATCGAATACCGCCTTAACCTCAAATTGAAATTCAGTATCTAAAACCGTATCAATGATGCATAAGTTTTCACTAAATACTGCTTTGACCTCAAAACTAAAGCTCGTATCTAAAACAGTATCGATCTGGCCAATGACATCAGTATTCTCATTAAATACAGCAACTACATCAAAGCTAAATCTAGTATCAAGTACTGTGTCGATGACTGCAGTATTTGCACCACTCTCCGCATACACTGCGGTGACTTCAAATGAAAACTCAGTATCAAGTGCTGTATCGATTACAGCAGAAACATCATCACCGAAATTGAGATTGGTCGATCGGTCGGCTAGATGCTCAAAATTCAGAATGATGTTATGGCTATCAGTATTATCAGGCTTAAAGTTTAGGTTTAGGTTATGCGCATCAACGGTGCCGAGCTTATTTTTAAAATCCACATGAGCACCCTTTTAAATTAAGGTCTGAGTTTTATCGAAGTGACTGACAACGTGCCGCCAAGCGCGAGATTGGTGTTGGCCAGAGAAATATCTGTACCTACTGTCAGATCGGCAGCCACTTCACCTGCACCATTATAAATACGTGCCCACGTTGCAGTGCCTGACTTGATCACTGTTGCGGTATCGGTTGGGTGAAACTCCACATAAGTTGCAGTGGTTTCTTTGATACATGGCTCAGGAAACGTGAGTGTCACCAAAGCACTGTTTGAGTCTGCTGTAACAGCAGGGCTGGCAGGCTGCACGCCTTCATAAAAAATAACGGTAGTACTTTGGCTACCGTTATCCATGAAATTTGCAAAGGCTTGAATCATGGCAAGCCGGGCATTAACTGATGTTTTACTCATTTTGGCACCACGTTATCCTGAATGACTGCGTTGAATTGTGAGGCGGGATGATGCGCGACAATAAAATGTTTAGTGTTTGTTAGTGCTGAAAATTCATAGTTTCCATAAATATCGGACACAGACTCACTAACCAGTTGACCTGAGATTTTATTGTAGAGCCTTAAGCGACATGGAAGCGGAATACCTAACTGACCAATCATCCCCTTAATTCTATACACCCCAATGTCCTGCAATGATGTCTTGCTAGCTACTGATTTTATAGGGTTTTTAATTTTCATAGATCACCAATTTTTAATGCGATTTGATTCTCGATTGAATCACTAGAGCCAACATTTAGCCCCATATAGACACCATCAGCATCATGGGTTGTTCCTCTGTTCACAAAAGGCGTTTTTTGTGCAAGCCAGTAAAAATTTGGCAAAATCCCCCTTACTGTTAGCGACTCGAGAATAGGAACTAAAAACAAGTCAATTTTACCCGAAGTCGCAGCAGCTTGAAGTAAGTCCAATCTCCCACTTTGCCACGTTGAGTAAATCGGCAAGCCTGTTGATGCGTAAGCAGGTGATGCTATTAATGATCGGCCGCGCTGCAAACAAATCTTGGCGGTTGTGGTGGCGTGCGAGCCAGATGTAGTTGCACCAATAAAATAGTTAGTTTGAGCTGTTACGTGGTTCAGAGTTGATATAAGGAAGGTATTGGCTGTGTCTGGGTTTAGATTTGATTCAAATGATCCAAAACCATAAAGTGTGCCTGCTGTGCTTTCCGTTGCGTACGGTGATGGATACGGGACAACATAAATATAAAAGTAATCACTATTCCCAGCAACCACATAAGAGCGACCACCCTCATACGTTGAGCTTGTATCTGACCCTTGCGATGTTGCGCTAATGTTTCGTCCATAATACCACTTGGCCCAACCATTGATTGCTGTTGCCCCCGACCCCGTGCCTACCCAATTTTTATCCGGATTTATACCGTCGAACGGGGACTGAACACCAAGCATTGTATTAATATCAGTCATATCTTCAACAATACCAACCTTTGCATATTTTGCATATGTTGCAGTCCATGCAGGGTCTAACTCATCAACAACACGTAAAAATGGTCGGCTTGGTAAAAGCAAATTGGTCGAACGATATGCAGCCTTACATCCGCCCGCCTCATTCGTGCTGCTGAATGGCTTCTCCCAGCCTAGAGGTGGTAAAGACGCGCTGATTGTTCCTGTAGCAATCGTTGTACTTGGCGCTTCCGCAAGTTCAAACGTGACACTTTGTGCATTCGGCACGGTTAAAATTCGATGTTCACCATTAAATTCAGGCTGATTTACTCCTGTGATTTTAATCACCTGATACTGCATTAAATTATGGGCAGAGCTGAACAAAGCAGTGACTGTTGTGTCCGATGCTGTCAGTGAAGATACCGCGCCAATATTGATACCATTTACCAAACAAGCATCCAGCACATTAATCATGCTGCCGTAAGCATTTTGCAGTTGTGGTGCATTGTTATTGGTGTGCACATAAAACTTAATATCTGTACTTGCGACCATTTCTAATACTCATAAAAAAGACCGCGTAAAGCGGCCATATCTGATTTAATTTTTAAACCACGCGGTCAATATCACCACGCAGCATGATCTGGAACTGGTCTGACAATACTGCTGGCTCTGATTGTTTCACGGTACGAATCACCCATACTGGGAAGTTTGAAGCTACAGTATTGAATCGCAGGACGTTGCCATTGGCCCAGCCTGCTCCCCAGCCTTCTTTCTTGATGATGAAGTAAGGCACACCAGTGACCGGGTTGATCGGTGCATAGTCTGCATTGGTGGTACCGGTACCAATCTGGCCAGAGTATTCACCAATACAACGAAATGATTGTGCATCGGTAAAGATTAATGCCCAGCGTTCCTGGATCGCACCTTTATTGGTGACCTGAAGCGGATACAGCGAGTCGTTGTAATTTGCTAAAATACCGCTACCCGTTGGCTCATCAACCCATACATTACTCCACGAACCTTGCACAAACTTGCGGGTATAACGCGCCTGCATATCGCCAATCACCAGCGCCGATCCGACAATGGTATCCACTGCATCATAGTTATGCGTTAAAGGCTTGGTGAATGTTAGCTGGCCATTGATCTGCACATCACGAATCAGACCCATATCCTGATAGCGGTATTTTACTGTCAGTGGTGCAACCAGATTTCCCAACACAAAGTCACCGCCCAATGTCACGCGGCCATAGTCATAATCAATAGTGTATAGATCAAACGGTACTTTAGCGCCATTGGCATCTTCCAATTCTGCCCATGAGATGCGCTGATCATTCAGGTCATATGCGGTACCTGCAATTGCACTTGGTAATTCCTGAGCCTTACTTGAACTGACAATACCAATTCCACCAACCCGAAAGATCGGCACCCGGCCATCAATCGGCAACCGAGTTGCTGATAGGCCTAAAATTTCCGAATCTAGTGGGATGTAAGTATAAGCCACTGCGTTATAACGCACTGATGAAGCATCTACCCAGACAGGGATATTAATATAAGTATCCACACCTTCCTGGTATTCCAGCAACGGGTCATACCAGTCATTCGCTTCAATCTCTGCCCGGTTGGTTTCAGTGATTTTGGTTTTGGTGTAAAAGTAAATCGAAACAAAACCATTATCCCAATTCACCTGACCATGCGCCCGGCTGGTTTCAATCACGCCATTTTCATCCGCAGTCAGTGTGAGCTGCCCATGCTCAAGCGTACCCACCACTACAGTCAAGGATTGTGGCCGGATCGGCATGATTGGCGTTCTGAAACTGATTTTATTGACTGGCAATAGATCGGTTGTGGTAGTTAAGGATTCCAGAGTAATCGTGTTATCTGCATTCGGTGTCCATGAGTCGATTTCAACAATACCGGTACCATACTGGATCACACCGGATTGAATCCCGCTGTTATTGGCTGGATTCACATTGCGATATAGCAAGCCTGTGCGATCTAGGAAAGTGTCTGCACCAACCTTAAACCGCACAGATCCTGAAAGGATTTGTTCATCGTAGCCAGATGATAGATCAAGCGTTAATTTATCTGCCGTCATCGTATGAGTGGTTGAATTTGAGCCTGAGGTATCACGATATTTAACGATCACATCGACAGCATTAAGGGCTTTCAGTTCAACCTGCTGACCTTGAATGTCTGATGTTTGTGGAGAATAAAAAGACATATTTTCCTCTCTAGGCAGCCGCATAAGTGGCCATAGGTGTAAACGTGGATTTGAAACGATGACCCACGCCCTGAGGTGTAACTTCAACCGCACCGGTAGCGTATGTAATTGAACCTTGTACTTGACCACGCTCATTAACAAGATTGCCAATCGTTGCATTTACAGGTGTGTCAATCAGCGTCACAAAGCCAGCTACCATACCATCACTACTTTTAACCGGAATTCTTAATTCCACACTATTTGGCTGAATTGCTGATCCCGTACCAATGGTAAAGGTCAGCTTTTGATTTACAGGAGTAACATCCATCTTGGTCTGCTCAAGTGAAGTGCCGTAGTTATAGATCACTGAAAAGACTGTGCCTTTCTGTGGCAACTTATTCGGAATGATTTTGCCAATCCCGGTGGCATAATTAATTTCACCGGTGGCATCACCGGTAAATTTGCCCTGGGCATTGGAGGTTGCTGTTTTCTCTTCACCTTCTAGGGCCCAGTTAATCGTGATACCCGGCAAAACACCTGGTCGACCTAAATCAAAATCAAATGCAGCTTTTTCCACACTCAAATTTGAGCGTACGAAGGTGACAATTGGTGTGCCCCAGTTCAGCAGAATCGGCGTATCCACATCAGGTAAAGCACCAGTCGTTAATAGCCATGAGCCAGTTTCATAATTGATCATGCCTGAACCAAAAGATGGACTGGCAGCCTTTAACTGGCCTGAACCATCATCTTTAAGCTCATAGAACTTGCCCTGCGACATGTATGAAATCGAAAGTGCACCAGGTGCAGGAATTGGAATTAAAACTCCGGTCCAGTTAGTGCCCTGATTATTCTGAGTCACTGGAATAGCATGACTTTGATAATACTGATTGGGTGCAGCGGCTGGCTTGAAAGTAATATTCAAACTTGAGGTGCCGACTGGCGCTGCTGCGGTCCATTGAATCAACCCACGCTGATAATCAATCGTGCCGACTTGGGTGCCTTGGGTATTTTTAAGCAGGCCGCCCTGATCGGTAATCTGCTGTCCTTGTAAAGTAAAAGACACACTGGAAGGAATCACTGCTGAGCCGATATACAGGTTTTGACTTACTCCAATAGTCATGCCGGGATAATTGACAGTGATCGTGCCTTCATTACCCGCTACCAGCACTACGCTTTCACCTGCAGCGTTCACATCAATGATGGGGGTCTCTGTCTGGGCAGATGGGATCAGCTGTGCAAAGATACTTTTGGCATTGATTGTGAACTCGCCCACATTGGCATCAGATGCCAGCGCTGTAGATGAGTAATACAGACCGGTATCGGCAACAAGTGTGTCACGGATGATAGTTTTAGATTCCTCGCCGTTGTACCACTGCCGTGCAGACAATCCTACAAAATCAATTTCCAGTGCATCATTGAGTGAGTAAGTGGCAATCTTGTACTCAACATTTTTACCATCTACCACAATGACTGCGGTACGAGTTTCAACTTTAGTAATGCGCACATACTGCTCATACTCTAAAACCTCACCTTCATCGCTAATCAGTACAATGGTATCACCCACAGATGACTCCACTTCTTGGGGGAACATGGCTACTTGTAGTAATGACATGCCTTGCCAATGGGTATCGAGTGGTGTTCCGGCAATCTGTCCGCCTTTTGCCAGATAGTTTTCCACCCGGTTCTGGGCAGACTGGCGTTCATCCGTCCAGTTTTTGGTACTGAAAAGCAATGCTGATACGTTTGGATCTTCTGGTAGCTCAGATACAAAAACCGTTGCACCCATTAATAGATCAGTGTCTTCAGTGGTAACTGCCGGAAATACCTTACGCATGGACACATCACCCATGGTTCGATCCATTTCCGATACGTCATTGAACAGGTTATTGCTGATACCATCCTGAACTACTACGCCAGAATATTTACCACCGCCATCCGAGTTATCGGTCAAGCGTTCAGACTTGTAGATTACTAAATCTTTGGTTTCAATCGCCATCGTTTAACTCCGTAAAGCGTAAGGTCACGTTGTAATAATCATCCAGTGAAACTGCTGGAATCCCTTTCACCGGTGCAGCCTCTAAAGCCCCATCCTGGTGGTTAAATTTGACTATGAATTCTCGGTTGTCATGAGGCTGTTCAAACTGCAGTCTGAAAACTTCGTTCTGCAACATAGACCACTCTCGAACAGTTCGTAGTTCACGTAGCTTGACCCAGCCCATCTCCTGATCCGCTGGTTGTAAAGTAATTGGTCGGCCAGACTTCTTTTTACCTTCCTGGATGATCAAAGCGCCATCCATTGCATAAGCCTGAGTCTGTTCGATGGGCTTCCATGAGAATTCATCAGACCATAAAAAACCGTCCTCTAATGGGACGGTTTCTGATGTTGCTAAGCGAATAAGTTTCATGTTGATTTCTTTATTACCTTTAATTTTTCAAGCATTGCCACCAATGGATCCACTTGGTTTGCATCAACCTGAGCCTCTACCTGCTGCCCATTAGACTCAAAACGGATTATGGTTGTTGGGCCTGAATTAATACTGTTGGCTGTATTAGGAACAGAAGGAATAGACGGCGCATAATCACCCAAGCTACCAGAACCAGTTGAAGCCACATTGATACTGCGAAGCAATTCATTGATCTTGTTGGTTCCGTGCTGAGTGGTTATTCCATTGGCTGCAGCTCGATCAAATTCAGCATTGATCAATGCTTTCATTGCCACGCTGCTTTCCTTTCCAAGACCTTCAGCTTTAGCATCACGATCAGCGGCCATAGCCTTGGACCAGATGGTAGAAGCCAATTTTTCGGCCTCTTTATCGTCATAGCCTTTGCTTTTCAGCTGTGAAATCACATCAGACTTGGTGTAAGAATCATATTCGTAGATCCCTTTACTCAATGCCTCGCCTTGACGCTTCATTTCCTTATTGAAATCGCTCTTAGCTTTAGAAACCGCATCAGCCCAGGCTTCGGTAGAAGATTTGGCTTCTTCACGTGCAATTTGCCCTGCATGGCGGAAACCATCACCAATACCACGTGCAGAGTCTCTGACACGGTGATTGGCTTTTTCCCAATCATCCATGGTTTTAACAACGGCTTTGCCGGTTTCGTCGACCTCAACACGCAGCCTCAGGCTGGCAGCCTTAGCTTGTACCTCGGCAATTCGAGCTTTATCACCTGTAGCAATTGCTGTATTAAGCATTTCCACATAAGCCTGCTTAATACCCTCTGCTGTTGCCTGACCACTTTTCTTTACTATATCAAAGTTTCTTTTTGCACTATCGGCAGCATCATTAAGTTGGTCTTTAGTTTTAAGCCCCAGAGCAGCGAAGGCAGCCAGTACTGGATTTAATGCAGCTGGTAATTGATTGGCTTTTTGCTCAATCTTACTCAAGCCTAATGCAACCTGATCCCCGGTAATGACACCCTGCTTTTCAAGCTCAATTAATTTAGATTTCGCATAATCCAGTTCAGCACGCGTCTGAGCGGTATCAATCGCCTTATTAAGGTTGGATGCTAAAGCTAACCCGGTATCAATACCCTTTTGCTTATATAGATCAAGGTTATTCAGGATAATTTGCACATCATTAGATGCTGACTGAAAAGCAAGCGAAAATTTACCTTGTAGCTGCTCGGTGCTTAAACCTGTGCGCTCCAAGGCCGCCTTCATTACAGCTTCGGTAATTTGAGCATTCTTTTCCGCTTCTTTTGAAGTTCCAGCAAAGGCTGCACGTGCATTGGCTTCAAACACAAGCAGGTCTTTGCCATCCAGTGCTTTTCCTAGACTTACCTGCAGCTCATCAGCTGTAATTTTGCCCTGATCCTTCAATGCAATCAGAGCTGTAATGGAGTCATTAATACCTTTAGTTGAATCAAACTTCATGGCATTGGAAATTTTTTCCAATGCCTCTTTGGTTGGCTCACCCTTTTTGATTAACTCATCAAATTCAGTGATTAGTTTTTTTGACTCTTCTGTGAGTTGGTAGGTTTTGTCGCGTGCCTTTTCAGCGGCAGCTGCCTGCTCTGCCTTAATTTCAGCTGCAACTTTGGCTTGTGCTGCCTCAAGAAGTTGTTGCTTCTCAAGTTTCTCAATAGCCTCACCATAACCCATGGCTTTTGCTGCAGCCTCACCCATCCACTCACCAAGTGGAGTAAGCATGCCGACTGTTGCTGCGCCCATCACACCAAGCGAGGTAATAGCAATACCTAATGTACCTAGACGACCTACCAAGCCCATCAAGCTTGTACCGGCAGAAGCGGTCGCTGTAGCTGTTGATGTTGCTAACTGCCCTTTAGCCACTGCTGTGGCTCTAGTTGCGTTAGCGTTAGCTATTTGCGCCTGTGTATTGGCTACAACCGAAGTTGTTTCTTGGGTAATGGCTAATGATGCAGCCTTAACGCTATTCGCTTTATCCAAGAACATTAGACCGATGTTTAAAGCTTTGTAAGCCACAAATGCCTGACCAGCCAGCATTAATGTAGAAACAATAGTATCTAGGTTTTCAGCAACAAATTTAATTGCCTCAGCAACTTTTGCACTTGCTCCAGTTGCTGCATCAGCCTCACCAATGTAGATAGTCCAAGCTGTTTTTAAGTTTTCAATAGATGCGCCAATAGTTGTAGGGAACTTATTAAATTCTTCAGTGATTTTTTCAGACTGACTTAATAAAGCCTTGGTTACCACATCAGTAGTAAGTTTGCCTTCTCCAGCCATTTCACGCAGTTTGCCAGTGGTTACATCCAAACCGTCTGCCAATGCTTGAGCCAAACGTGGTGACTGCTCCATCATGGAGTTGAATTCATCACCGCGAAGTACACCAGAACCTAATGCTTGGTTTAACTGGGTAATTGCTGCTTCATTAGATGCAGCAGATCCACCTCCAACCTGAATAGCTTTGTTAATTGTTTCTGTTAATGCCAATGCCTGTTCTTGAGGCCACTTCATCTCTTGGCCAATCTTGGTTAGGCGGCTAAACAGATCCCCAGTTGCTGTTAAATTTGAGTTGGTTGCTATAGAGACATTTTTGGTGGTGTTTCAAAAAGTATGCTGAAACAAAGCAGGTTGAATTTTGATAAAATAGAGAAATGCGAATAACTCTAGAAATCAAATGTCCAACCTGCCTCAGTGACAGTATAAAGAAAAATGGCATCAA